>WLPL01000001.1 GCA_009698805.1 Actinomycetota bacterium
CGACGAGTATGACGACCGCGCAATGTGCGGTGAGGCTTGGATCATGCCACTCAGCCGCATGGCTTCTTGGGTCGGCCCTGGTGAATACCACCAGACCTTCAACTTCGGCTACATGTTTGCCGACTGGAAGAAGGAAGCCCAGCGCAAAAGCATCACCGAATCACTCGAGGCTTTCGGCAATGTCGGCGCACCGAGCACCTGGGTGTTCTCGAACCACGACGTGATTCGTCACGTTTCTCGCTTCGGAATGGCCAACGGCGTCCCTCAGGGCGACGGAATCGGCCCAAACAGCGAACAACCAGACGAAGCTCGCGGGCTACGTAAGGGTCGCGCGGCAACCGCCTTCATGCTCGGGCTACCCGGTGGCGCCTACCTATACCAAGGTGAAGAACTAGGACTCCCGGAGCACACCACACTCGAAGGTAAGTACCGCGAAGACCCAACCTGGTTCAGAACCAACGGCGAGCGCGTCGGCCGCGACGGCTGCCGCGTTCCCCTGCCCTGGGAGGCTGGCGTCAACGAGTCAAATGGTTTCTCGACCAGCTCAGGCAACGGATGGCTGCCACAGCCAGAGAGCTACAGGCGTTACGCCCGTGACACGCAAGAAGGTCAACCCGGTTCAACCCTTGAGCTTTACAAATCACTACTGAAGATTCGCAAAGCGCACGACCTCGGTGCCGGCGACTTCTCGTGGGCTCCCGAGTTCGAAAACGAAAACTCGCTCGCCTACATCAACAAGGGCATCTTGGTTCTCGCAAACTTCGAAGGTCACCCGGTCACCTTGCCTGCGGGCGAGATCCTGGTAACCACCCAGCACGACCTCCGCGTTGAGGGCGAGCTTGAGCACGACCAGACCGTTTGGATCAAGCTCAAGTAATGCAATTGGTTTCGGGCGCCCACCACTCACCTTTCATCTCGAGTGAGTGGTGGCGCTCGGCCATCATCTACCAGATCTACCCGCGCTCGTTTGTCGACGGCAACGGCGACGGCATGGGCGACCTGCCCGGCATCACCTCGCGCCTAGGTTCGCTCGCCTCGCTGGGCATCGACGCCATTTGGCTATCCCCCATTATGCGCTCCCCGCAAAAAGACGCCGGCTACGACGTCTCTGACTACACCGATGTCGACCCGCTCTTTGGCACACTTGCCGATTTCGACGCCATGGTGGGCAGGGCACACGAACTCGGGTTGAGAGTCCTCGTTGATCTCGTGCCAAACCACACCTCAGACCAACACAAATGGTTTCAAGCAGCCCTCGCAGCGCCTAAGGGCTCGCCGGAGCGCGCTTTCTACCACTTCAAAGAGGGCAAAGGCCTAGACGGCGAACTGCCACCGAACAATTGGCTTTCGATGTTTGGTGGCCCTGCCTGGACGCGCGTCGAAGACGGCTCGTGGTACTGCCACCTGTTTGATTCAAGCCAGCCAGATCTGAACTGGGAGAACCCCGCGGTTCAAGAGGCGTTCGAAGAGATTTTGCGCTTCTGGCTCGATCGCGAAGTCGACGGTTTCAGGGTTGACCAACCGCATGCGATGGGCAAGGCCGATGGCTTGCCAGACCACCCCGACGTCGACCGTGCGGGTGCCGGCTTTATTGAGGGCGAGCCGAGCCCGCCGATGTGGTTTCAAGCATCGGTTCACCCGATCTTCAGGCGCTGGCGTCAAATCTTGGACTCCTACCCCGGCGAGCGCGCAATGTGCGGCGAGGCTTACGTGCTGCCGCTTAGCTTCATGGCCCTCTGGGTTCGCAACGACGAGTTTCACCAAACCTTCAACTTTCGCTACCTCGACAGCGAGTGGAAGCCCGAGATTCTCTTTGCCACAATCAACGAATCGTTTAAGGCGTTCGATTCTGTTGGCGCCCCAAGCACCTGGGTGCTTTCGAACCACGACATCATTCGTCACGCGTCTCGAATGGGTGGCGTAGTCGGCAGACCAACCGCCTCAGACGGCATTGGCCCGAGCGACCCACAGCCCGACCGCGAGCTAGGTCTTCGGCGAGCGCGCGGTGCGACCCTGTTCACCCTCGCACTACCCGGCTCAACCTATCTATACCAAGGTGAAGAACTCGGCCTGCCAGAGCACACAACAATCGCCCCGGAGTTTCGCCAAGACCCGACCTTCTTTAGAACCGGAGGCGAGCGAGTCGGCCGAGACGGTTGCCGCGTGCCATTGCCTTGGGAGTCTGGCGCGGGTGCCGCAAACGGGTTCAACCAAACAGGCAAGGCGTGGATTCCGCAACCTGAGCTCTACGCCGAATACTCGCGAGACCAGCAAGAGGGCGTCGAAGGTTCGACGCTCGAAATGTATAAGCACGCACTCAGGCTCCGCAAAGTGCTGGGCCTAGGCAATGGTTCGTTCGACTGGGAGCCCGAATACACGAACGCTACGACACTCGGCTACCGCAACGGCGGCGTCCTTGTGATTCACAACTTTGGCCAAGAAGCCATTGAATTGCCACAAGGCGAGGTCATTGCTTCTAGCGCAAATGCCGCTAGCGTTGGCATTGAGCCAGACCAGACGGTTTGGTTGAAAACCAAGTAGAGAGGTAAACCATGGCTCGCAAGATCTATGACACCGATCAGCAAATCACCCGCCTGCGCAGATACAACATCGTCGCCGGCTTCATGCACCTCATTCAGGCAGTCACCTTCGGTTCGTTTCTAGCCTCGCTACCGAGCCAGGTCGACTTTCCGGTAAAGATCCAGTACATGACCGGCCCTCCGGGTTCACCACTACCTCCAGAGACCGTGACCCTGTTCAACATCAACCTTGGAGTCGGAGTTGTCGCGTTCCTCGCGATGTCTGCATTCTTCCACTTCTTGATCTCGTCGCCATGGTTCTTCAAGCGCTACGCAGCCGGGCTAAAACTAAACCACAACTACTTCAGATGGGTCGAGTACTCACTCAGTTCCTCTGTGATGATCTGGCTGATCGCTCAGCTCTGTGGCGTAAACGACATGGCGGCCCTGTTCTCAATCTTCGCGGTCAACGCGTCGATGATTATGTTCGGTGCCCTCCAGGAGAAATACGAAAAGCCTGGAAACAAGAAGGCCCTGCCTTTCATCTTTGGTTGCATGACCGGAATCGTTCCTTGGGTCATCATCTTCATCTACACGCTGCAGCCAGGAAGCACGAGCGCTCAGAAGGTGCCAGGTTTCGTCATCGGCATCATCGTTTCGCTGTTCATCTTCTTCAACACCTTCGCCATCAACCAGGCTCTTCAGTACCGCCAGGTTGGCAAGTGGGCTAACTACCTTCGCGGCGAGCGCGCATACATCACGCTCAGCTTGGTAGCCAAGTCGATTCTTGCTTGGCAGGTGTTCTCGGGAGCAATCGTTCCTGTGCTCACCGGCACCAACTAGCAGCAGTTACAGCCACAAAAAGAAAACCCCAGCCGTGGAGGGCTGGGGTTTTCGTGGCTAGTGAGGGATTCGAACCCCCGAAGGCTGAGCCGTCTGATTTACAGTCAGATCCCTTTGGCCGCTAGGGTAACTAGCCAGTACGCCTTGGCTCACCTGTAATCAGCTGAGCCAACGCGCTTGGTCAAGAATACCCGAAGTTTTGGTGAAGATGACAATCGGACTAGATTTGTAAGACGCTTACAAATATTTCTGCAAAAACTCGAGGTTTACATGGTTGGCATTGAACAAGTTGCAGCGCTTGCAGGGGTTTCTACTGCAACGGTCTCTCGCGCACTACGCGGCAAGGAGCATGTAAGCAAGAAAGCCGAAGAGAAGGTCAAGGCCGCTGCGAAGGAGCTTGGCTACGTTGCTTCCGCCAGCGCCTCGCAGTTGGCATCGGGTAAAACCCTAAACATTGGCGTGGTTTTGCCGTTCATCGATCGCTGGTTTTTCTCGGTGGTCCTCGAAGGGATCGAAACAACTCTCATCGAGCACGGTTACGACCTCACCCTTTACAACCTTTCTGGCGGGCCAGAGCAGCGCAAGAAGGTATTCAACGAATTCTTGATGCGCAAGCGCGTTGACGGCGTATTGACCATTGCGGTGAACCCGTCAGACCGCGAACTCGAAAGCCTGAACCGAACCGGCAAGCCGGTCATTGGAATCGGCGGGGCGATCTCTGGAGCGAGAGCCCTAACCATCGACGACGTGGCAGCCGGACGGCTCGCGACCGATCACCTACTCTCGCTGGGTCACAAGAAGGTAGGTTTCATCGGCGGGATTCCCGGCAATGACACCGAGTTCAACCAGCCAGACCTGCGCGAGCTCGGTTATGTGGCCGCGCTCGAGGCGGCCGGGCTCCAACTGCGCGATAACTGGATCGCCCAGGCCAACTACACGATCGAGGGTGCCTACAGGGCGGCGAAGCAGATGCTTGGCAACCCGCGTCACGCCCCAACCGCGATTTTCTGCTCCTCAGACGAAATGGGCTTCGGCACCATCATGGCCGCCAAGGACCTAGGTCTTCGGGTTCCGCAAGACATCTCGGTGATCGGTTTGGACGACCACGACATGTCGGAGTTCTTTGGCCTTTCGACGATCTCGCAGTCGCCTCGGCTTCAGGGCAAGCGTGCGGCCGAGCTTCTTCTGGCGCTGATCGAGGCGGGGACGACCGGTGAAGTCAATGTCGAAGAGGTTACCGAGTGGCCGGTTCAACTCGTCGTGCGCTCGTCAACCGCGCGCGCAACTCCACTCGCCCGCTAACTAAAAATGGATCATCCTGGACGCCAAGTCGAGAGTCGTATTTTCGGAAAGCTTCTGAGGGTCGGGGCTAAAGTAGTCGACTCTGGCTTTCCAGTTTTTGGCATCGACGTTGATCTTGAAATCAAACCAACCAGACGCGCTACCTAGCCACACTTTATTGTCAGATCCAAATGGGCTTCCGACCCCTCGGAACGTCAGTTTCTGCCCCACTATTTCAAATGGAATTTTGTTAGAGAGTACGTAACGAAGTTTGGAGAGCTCGTAATTCACCACGTCTGGCAAGTTACCCGGTCCAAACGAAAGTTCGGTAGCCATTTGAGCGCGCAGAAAGACGTCGACTGAAGGTTTCTGCACTTGGCACTGGGTTTTGAACCAAGTTCCAATGTTGAATATCTCGAAACCCCTCAGAGAACATTTGCTTGCATTGAGTCTGACCAAATTATTAGCGTAAGACACCTGCATCTTGGGGAATACATACTCGCGAGACATTTTTTTTCCCGCAGAGTTCAAGCTTTGGTAGGAAATTTCTTCGTATTTGAGCCCGTACACCCGCAGAATCTGCTGCACTGGCTTTCTATATGTGGTTAAAACATCTTCTGCGCCACGCTTTTTGTAGAACACAAGCATCGAGTCAAGGTCTGCACCCAGACGTGCAATCAACCTTTTCGCCGCGAGCTTGGATGATGGACTCCAGTGAACACCTTCCGAAACTTGCACTTCATCCGACCAATTCGCGAACCCGGAAATTGTAATGGGGTCTGAGACGGCTGGCGCTTCAAAAGTGCTACCCAAAGGCAACAAAACACAGAACAGAGCAAAAAGGAAACGCATGCGGCTAAGGGGTTTGAAGTGGCTGCAGAGTGGCCACAGGCGGCTTCCCTATGCCTCCACTTCCGCCTCCACCTCCACCGCTATAAATCGGCAACCCAATAAAATTATCTGGCCAGGGAATTACGCCGAGGGTTTGGTTCGCGTAAAGTATGCGTTGTGATGTGATCTTTAACCCGTAATTGTCATCAGAAATCACTATTGAAGCAACGGATCCACTGGCTGTGTAGTTGACAGCTTCAATCCACGCAACGTGCCCGAAGTTCCATTGTGCGATGTCACCGACAAAGGGAACTTTCCCGATGTTCGCAGCTGGCTCAAATTTCCTCACGTTGATGTCCCAGTCGGCTGCATCCCCAAATCGGTTGTAAGAGGCCTGGTAGTAACCCATCTCTTGATAGAACCTAAATGCGACGTAGGAAGTGCAATTGTGCGCGATGTGTCCGCCATTCTTGTCAGTGTCGTACCCGTAAGGGCCGTCGTACCCTGCGTAACCCGTGACGCCAGAGTAATTCTTATTTGTACACGCGTATCCTGAATCCTTGCAGAGCCAATCGTTTTGGGGGATCGCGGCAAAGGCAGGAGAGCCTAGAGTCAATGCAAGCACGGAGCTGGAGAGAAAAGCGAAGAACCTGTTTGAGTTTTTCAAGATCTTCCCCTCAATATTTTGGCGAATTTGTCTTCGCAAAATAAATACTAAACTTTGGCCATGGCTGATTCATCATTCGACATCGTCTCAAAAGTAGACAAAATGGAGGCGGACAACGCCCTCAACCAGGCTCAGAAAGAAATTGAGCAACGCTATGACTTCAAGGGCGTTGGTGCCTCGATCGAATACTCTGGCGAAAAGATTCTCATGAAGGCCTCGAGTGAAGAGCGCGTCAAGGCGGTGCTCGACGTCTTTCAGTCAAAGCTGGTCAAGCGCGGAATCTCGCTAAAGAGTTTTGAAGATGGGGAGCCTTACCCTTCTGGCAAGGAATACCGGATTGAGGGAACCCTCAAGAGTGGGATCGATCAGGAGAACGCCAAGAAGATTGCGAAGATCATTCGTGAAGAGGGCCCGAAGTCGGTTAAGAGCCAGATTCAGGGAGACGAGCTGCGGGTTCAGTCAAAGAACCGCGACGACCTACAAGAGGTTATTGCGCTGCTGAGATCGACCGAGCTTCCGATCGACATTCAGTTCACCAACTACCGCTAGGGCTTCTTTTTAGGCTTCGGGGTTTTCACTCCGGTCGGTAGCACCGTCATTCCCTGCAAGCGCCTGAGCGCTTCTTCTGCGGTTGCCAGATTGCCATCGATAAAGATCGTGTTGCCCGCGCCCTCTCGGGCTGCATCGCGAATTGTCTCTGTCCACATCGAGAAAGCGATGATGGCGGGGTCGAGCCCGTGGGTTGCCAAGAGTTCGGCTGATTCGCCAAAACCCTCGGCGAGTGCCTTGCGGAACGCGGCCAGACCTTCACCTCTTAGTCGCGCGGCAGTGGCCTCATTTTCGGCCGAGATGCGAATTGCGGCACCCTCGGCTTCGGCCTCTTTGGTTCGAGTAATAAGTAGCGCCTGACCCTCGGCTTCGGCCGCGATCTTCAGGTTGGTGGCTGCGACGATGCGTGACATCGAGTCGGTTACGGCTTCGTCAAACGAAAGCTCAGTTACCTGGAGGTCGACCACCTGGTAACCCCAGCCCGAAAGCTGCTCATCTAGGGTCTGCTTGGCGTGGCTGACGATCTCGGCGCGAAGCCCAAGAACCTCGCTCTGCTTGCGGGTGGCGACAAACTCTCGAACGCTCGCTTCAACGGCGCTCTTGAGGGCCACGTAAAAAGACTGGTCGTCAATGAACTTGAAGGCAACGAGTTTCACGGTGTCTGGGTCGTGGTCGCTGACGGTGAAGATCACCGTGGTGGTGAAGTGGACCATGGCCTGGTCGTTGGTGATGGTGGTGAACTTGAGCTGCTCGGTGCGGTTCTGAATGTAGACAGTGCGGTTGATGCGCTCGAAAATTGGCACCAGAAAGTTCAGGCCAGGCCGCATGATTCGGCGATACTTGCCAAACATGGTCACGACAGCGACGGTGGCTTGGCCAACCGTGCGAAGCGAGAGCGAAAGAATAATCAGTACTAGGGCGACAATGACGCCGGTGACAATGAGTTCCATGTGCGCAATTCTACGCCTGAGAATTAGCCTTCGAAAGTGGCCATTGGGCCGGTCGGTGGGTAGGCGGTTGCGGTCTCGTTTGCTTGCCGCTTAGACGTCTTAGCAACCACACCGGCGACTAGACCAGCGATGAAATACATCGCAATCGGAAACCCGAAAGCCCACTGCAAACCGAATCCCTGCGCGAGAGCTCCCATGAAAACCTTGGCGACCATTACTACGAGTGCGTTGACCAGGCTGATTCGGCTAAGAGCTTGAGCCGTGGACAAACCTCGGATGTGGCCGGCTGCCGAATACGAAGATGGCACCTGGGGTGCGAGGCCGAAACCGGCTAGCGCCCAGAAGAAAACCTGCACCCAAAAACCGCCGGGAATCAATGATGCGAGGACGCCGATTCCCATGGCGATTGCGCCTAAAATTCCGCCCCACTTCGAAAGCGTCGCAATGTGCCAGCGCTTGGTGAGCGCTGAGATCGAGAAGCGGCCGATCAGCATCGCACCGCCGAGTGCGGCGTATGGAACGCCGGTGAGTGTCGAGTAGGAATCCCCGTAAATCTTTTGCACGTAGAGCGAGGACCAGTCCATCACCACTAACTCGGGCCACATGCCGGCGAATAGGCCGATGGCGAGCAACCAGAGGTAGGTGGGCGACTTGAGCCAGGAAACGTTTTTGCGCTGCTTTGGTTCTGCACCGCCTCGCTCCTCTGTGTCGGAGAGCAACTTCATGCCGGCGAATTGGAACACCACGAGGCAGAAGACCGGGACGATGATCATCTGGATTTTGAAGTCGAGCTGCAGGGCAACCAACCAGCCGGAGAACCCGGTGGTGAGTGCCGCACCCAGGCTCCAGGAGCCGTGGAATGTGCCTAGGAGCACGCGTCCTAGTTTTTTCTGAAAGGCGACCGCCTGGCTATTCAGCGCGATGTTGAAGGTGCTAAACATTAGCGCCTGGGCGAAGTAGAGCAAAAACATCAGTGCGGAACTAGTGATCCAGGGAATCGCAATCAGCACGATAGTGATTCCGAACGCCGAGAGGCGGATCACGATCGAGGTACCAAATCGGTTCACCAGTTTGTTTGTGAAGGCGAGGGGCAATAGCGCTCCCAACCCTGAGAGGCCGATGATTAGACCCCACTCGGCAAAGACCACGTTTATCTGAGTCAGAATTTCGGGGATTCGCGGCAGGGTGCTCATGGCAGCGAAACCCTGAGTGAAGAAGATCAGCATCAGCGCTGTTCGCGCCGACTTTGCTCGCTTTGCGGTGATTTCGGCCATGGCGGCTATGACTTTGCTACGGACAAGAAGTCTTCGCGTTCAACCAGCTTGATTCGCTCGCGGCCAGCTGCTTCTCCAAGGGCGATTTCTTGCGCATCGATCTTGAGCCACCCTGGCCAACCAACGAAGTCGACTCCGCGGCTTTCCAAGAGCTCAACGACGGATTCCTCCGAAGGTGAGGTGGGCTGCCACCAGGTTGCTTTGTCGGCCACAACCTTGCCAATGGTTTCTATGGCGTCGCTCTTGGTGTGACCAATCAGGCCGACCGGGCCGCGCTTGATCCAGCCGGTTGCGTAGACACCGGGAGCAACGCGTCCGCCTTCGTTCGGAATCACTCCATACTTCGAGTCGAAGGGCACCTCTGGCAGTTCGCTACCAAAATAACCGACAGCCCGGTAGACCGCCTGAACTGGGATTTCGCGGAACTCCCCAGTGGCGATTACGCCGCCCTTGCCGTCGAGCTTGGTTCGCTCGATCTTTAGCGCGGCGACCTTGCCGTCAACACCCACAACCTCGATCGGTGTCGAGAAGAAGTGCAGGTGCAGTCGGCGCTTGGCACCGGTGTTCTGCGGCTCTTCGCGCAGGGCCTCGAGGGTGTTAACCATCACGCGGGTCTGGTTGTTTGAATCGATTGCTTCGCGAGATGCGTCATCGTATTGGAAGTCCTCGTCGTAGACGATGCAGTCGACACCCTCGATGTGTGTGGCTTCGCGCAGCTCGAGCGGCGAGAACTTGACTTGGGCAGGGCCGCGGCGACCAAAAACGTGGACGTCGGTGACGGGCGAGACCTTGAGGCCCTCGTAAACATTGGCGGGGATATCGGTTGCGAGCATCTGCTCAGGCAGCTTGGAGAGTACGCGCGCTACGTCGAGTGCCACGTTGCCGTTGCCGATCACGGCGACCTCTTTTGCGTTCAGAGGCCAGTTGCGCGGGAAGTCGGGGTGGGCGTCGTACCAGTTGACGAACTCGGCAGCTCCGAACGAGCCTTCGAGGTCGATGCCCGGGATGTTTAGGTCGGCGTCTTTCACGGCACCGGTCGAGAAGATGACCGCGTTGTAGTGCTGTTTCAGGTCGGCCATGGTGATGTCTTTGCCGTACTGAACGTTGCCGAAGAAACGAATGTCGCCGCGGTCGAGAACCTCGTAGAGAGCGCGGATGATGCCCTTGATGCGCGGGTGGTCGGGAGCGACGCCGTAACGAACAAGGCCGTATGGTGCTGGCAACAGGTCGAAGATATCGATCGATACCTCAAAGTCGCGAAGTTCCGACTTGATCAGAAGATCGGCAGCGTAGATTCCGGCCGGGCCGGCACCGACAATCGCGAGTCTCATCTTTGACATCTATGCCTCGTTAGTTGTTCCGGTCGACCACGGCGGTGGCGAAGACGGTTAGCGCCTTCTTGACCGGGCCCTCGGGGAGTGGGGCGAGGGCTGTGACGGCGTCGTCTGCCCAACGTTTGGCTTCTAGGTAGGCGAGTTCGGCAACCTCGTGGTTTCGCAGCTTAGCCACGACTTCGTGCAAGACCGCGTCGTCCTCTAGATTTCCGTCGATTTCGGCGAGGAGCTCGGCCGATGCTGAGTCGGTCTTGGCCTTTTCGCGAAGAAGCAGCACGGGCAGAGTTGGCACGCCGGCGCGAAGATCGGTTCCCGGAGTCTTGCCCGATGGGCCTTCGGCCGAAATGTCGATCACGTCGTCGATTAACTGAAACGCGACACCGATTTTTTCGCCGAACTGGCGAACCGGCTCGTCGAATTCGGCCGGAGCCCCCGAGAACAAAATTCCCATCTGAGCCGAGGCGGCGATCAGCGAACCGGTCTTGTCACCCAGCACCTGAATGTAGTGGTCGATCTTGTTGACGCCTTCGCTCGGGCCCAGGGTCTCGTGGAGCTGGCCGAGGCAGAGTCGCTCGAAGGTGTCGGCTTGCAGGGTAAGAGCCCTGACTCCGAGCTTCGAAACCAGCTGGGACGCCCTCGCGAAAAGTAGGTCGCCGGTGAGAATCGCGACGTTGTTGCCCCAGATATTTTGCGCGGTTGATACGCCTCGTCTGGTCGGGGCATCGTCCATGACGTCGTCGTGGTAAAGCGTGGCTAGGTGGGTGAGTTCGACAACGACTGCCGCATCGATCACGTCTTGGTTGGCTGCATCCCCGAATTGAGCGGTAAGCAAAACCAACACCGGCCGCAGACGCTTGCCCCCGGCTTCGACGAGGTGGCGAATCGAAACCTTGGCAATCGGGTCGGTGTGCTCGGTCGCCTGCAAAAGCCCGGCTTCGACGCGTTCTAGACCGGCCTCGATCTTTGCAAGCAGTGCCCTGTCGGCTACGCCTCTAAGTTGCTTCGGAAGTTTGATGCTCACTTGCTCGCCTTTGCTGGTTTGTAGCCGACGTGCAAGGCAACGATGCCAAGAGACAGGTTCTGGTACGAAACGTTTTCGAAGCCGGCAGCCTCAACCTTGGTGGCTAGCTGGGACTGGTTGGGCCAGGCCAGGATCGACTCGGCAAGGTAGCTGTAGGCCTCCGGGGTCTTGCTGAACAGAGCCGAAAAACCAGGCAGGAGCTTGCCGAGGTAGAAGTTGTAGAAAGGCTTTAGCGCGGCAACTGGCTTGGAAAATTCGCAAATCACGATGCGGCCGCCGGGCTTGGTGACCCGAAACATTTCGGCGAGCGCCTTTGGAACGTCGACGACGTTGCGGAGGCCGAAAGAGATTGTGGTGGCATCGAATTCGGCAGAGTCGAAAGGGAGTTTCGTTGCGTCGGCAAAGACGAACTCGAGCTCTGGGTGACGTTTTCTGCCTACCGCTAGCATTCCCTCTGAAAAATCTCCGGCGACTACGCGAACGCCCTTGAGTGCAAAGACAACCGATGAAGCGCCGGTGCCGGCAGCCAAATCGAGTACGGCTTGCCCTGCCTTCGGGTCTACCGCTTTAGCGACCTTTTTGCGCCAGTTTCGATCCTGACCAAAAGACAGCAGTGTGTTGGTCAAATCGTAGGTTGGGGCAACTTCGTCGAACATTGCGGCGACCTCGGCAGGCTTTTTGGCCAAGGATGCTTTGCTCACTAGTCAAGTCTAACCGCGAGCCTCTGGGGCGTATTCCGCCTATTTGCCACCGTAGAAGTAGTCGAATTTTTCGCCACTGCGGCGGGCCTTGATTGCCCTTGCGCCAACAACGCCTCCGAGAACCAAGGCGCCCGAACCAATCGCTCCAAGACCAAGCACAGCTGTGTCTACGAACAGATCGGTTGGGGTTTTGGTGCTCGGTACTACACGGTCTACTCGAATCGCTTCGCCGACCTTGGCGTCGCCGGAGCTAATCTGCGGTGCCCCAAGTGGGACATATTCTTCGCCGTCTTCTGGGTAAATTTGCGCCTTGCCCGAACCGGGAGCGTTGTCTTCGATATGGCCAACTACCGGCGGAACAACGAACGAGTCGTCGACGTCTCCTGCAGTGCCGTTGAAGGCGTCATCTTCTTCACCCTCATCTTCATACTCCGAGTGGCCGCCATCTTCGCCGTCTTCTTGCCCGTCGTCGTCACCGGCGTGAAGGTTTGCGATTGCGGAAATCGGTGCCTGCTTATCAGATACGCCTGAGGCATGTGCCGCGGCGGGTAGACCGAAAAGAGTTGCCAGTGCAATGACCGCCATGAGCTTTGACTTAGACAACTGGACTCCTTTTCAAATAGTGGCTAACAATGACTAGGTTAGAACTTGAGACTTCGGCGAAAAAGTATTTTCGCCATCTTCACAGACAATACTCAGGTCAGGATTTCTTTGCTGAAACTAGAAACCGTCGAGCTGCCAGCAGCGCTTCGCGGGCCCCTGGTTGAGTTGTTGCCAGCCAACCCGACAGCGTTCATGCGCAATGGTGGGGGCATCATCGGCTTAGGAGAAACCACTCGCCTGACCGCCAAAGGGCCCAATCGAATCCGGGTTCTTGCGCAGGCTTGGCGAGAGCTAGTCGCCGACGCCGAGGTGGTCGATTCGGTAAACCTGCCCGGCACCGGTCTGGTGGCCTTCGGTAGCATCGCCTTTGCCGACTCTTCGGAAAGCGAAAGCATTCTGATAGTCCCCGAGGTGATTATCGGGTCGCGCGACGGACGCATGTGGCTAACCTCGGTCAACGGCAAGGCGTGGCCGAAGCAGACCGCCTACCAAGCCAACGAGCCTCTAGAACTCAGGCCTGGGTCTCAGAGCAGAGTCGGTTTCGAGGCATCGGTGCAGAGCGCAATCGACGCAATCTCGGCCGCCAAAGCAGAGAAAGTGGTTCTAGCTCGAGATCTAGAAGCGCCAGTGCCAAAGAACTTCGACATTCGCCCGGTGCTCTCCAGACTCGCCGCGAAATACCCGACTTGCTGGGTGTATTCGGTTGACGGCACCTTCGGGGCATCACCCGAACTCCTGGTCCGCGTATCGCACGGACAGGTTTCGGCGCGAGTCTTGGCTGGCACCGCTGGCCGAGGAACCGACCCCGAGGTCGATCAGGCAATTGCCACCGCCTTGGCTGGATCGCACAAGAACCTCGCGGAACACGCGTTCGCAGTCGATTCGTTCGTGCAGGCGCTCGAGCCTTTCTGCGTTCAGGTCGATGCCGACTCTGAACCTTTCAGCCTAGCTCTGCCCAACGTTTGGCATCTTGCTAGCGACGTCCACGGGGTCTTGAAGCGGGAGGCGTCGGTGCTCGATTTGGCCGAGGCCCTGCACCCGACCGCCGCCGTTGCCGGCACTCCGAGGGCTGCAGCGCAGGCGCTGATCGGGCAGCTCGAGCCTTTTGATAGAGGACGCTACGCCGGGCCTGTGGGCTGGATCGGTGCCGATGGGGATGGCGAGTGGGCAATCGCGCTGCGCGGCGGCCAGCTTGAAGAAACTAGGATTCGAGCCTTCGCCGGTTGCGGAATCGTTGCCGAGTCGGAGCCGAGCGCCGAACTTGCCGAGACCGATCTAAAGTTTCAGCCGGTCACTGGCGCCTTGAGCTAGAGGCTTACCTCGATAACGACGCGTCCAGTCTTCTTGAGCGCGATAATTAGCTGCGTCTCGTTTGCAACCAGGACGTGCTGCCAGCCGTAGGCGGCGGCCAACCCCGCGATGTCGACGCTCTGCGGAGTTCTAAACAAGTGGTCGAAGTCACGAGCGCTCAAGGCGCCCTTCATCTCGAGCGACTCGAAAATGCTGCCGCCACCATCGCTGCCAACGATTATTTGTAGATCCAATTCGGGGCCGGACTTATCGATAGCGAGTGACGACGCGTCGTGCAGGAAGGTTAGGTCGCCCATCAGTGCCCTGGTTTGCAGGCCGGTGGCCAAGGCGATTCCGGTGGCCGTGGCGATGGTGCCATCGATGCCCGAAAGCCCGCGGTTAGCGAATACGTTCAGCGGCTTGGCCGGAGCCCAGGTTTCGGCTTCGCGAATCAATCGTGATGCTCCGAGAACCAGGTTCTCTGCCCCGTCGGTCGCGGCCCAGACCTGCTCGACGAGCTCACGCCGAGTGAGAACCCCAGTGACTGGAGCGGATAACCGAAGCTGTTGATCGGCCAGGCGCCAGCTGGCCAACCATTCGCCGGCTGGCTCGGAATCGACCGTGACCTCGTCGACCAGAGCGGAGGCCCGCCCGCCGACGTTGAAGTGACCCATCAGTTTCGAACGAACCACGATTACTTCGACGTCTTCTCGGTAGAGAAGGCCGATGATGTCGCGGCTAAGAGTTGGTTTTCCGAAGACGATGACCCGACCGACGTTGTCGGTGAGCTCACGCTTTTCTTTGAACAAGAGCCGGTAACCGAGAATCGCGTTTTCGCCGAACCTTGCGCCCGAGGATGGTTCTGCCAGCAGTGGCCAACCGAAGGCCTCGGCAAGCTCGGTGGCTTCTGGCCCGGCCTCGGCCCCGGCAACAACGATGGTTGGCACAGTGCCATCGAGCAGAGCAAACTCGAAGGAGTCTTCGGTCGGTTCAAACGGCAGTGGCTCGATGTTCACACTGGCCGCGTTCGGCTCAGAGCCTGAAAGTGGTTCGCGGAAGGCGATGTTGATCTGCACCGGGCCGGGTTGAGCACCGGTTTCACCGAGCGCCGAGGCAATCGCGGTGGCAACAACGTAGCGAAGTTCGTCGACCGTTGGTGACTCGTCGGTTGGCGCTTCGAGGTCAAAGCAGGTGCGGACCGCGTCGGCGAATATGCCGATTTGGTTGGTGGTCTGGTTCGCACCAACGCCTCGAAGTTCGTGTGGGCGGTCGGCGGTTAGCAAAATCATTGGCACACCCGAGTGACTCGCTTCGAGCACCGCCGGGTGCAGGTTGGCAACCGCGGTTCCGGAGGTCACGATCAGGGCTGTGGGGCTGCCAGAGGCAAGAGCAGCGCCCAGTGCGGTAAACCCGAGGGACCTCTCGTCGAGGCGCACGTGGAGCTTTAGACGACCGACATCGGCCAGCTGAGAAGCGGCAATTGCCAGTGCCTGGCTTCTGGCACCCGGGGCAAGAAAAACGTGCTCGACACCGCTGGCGCTCAAAAGCGCGAGGATCTGAGCCGCTACGCGTTGGGCGGGGCTAGACATCTTGATCTGGTTCGTCTTTGCGAAAGCGCTCGGCGAGGTTTCGCAAGAATTCCGGGTCGTCGTCTGGCGCAACGGTCCGAGTTTTGGGGCTCTTGCCTAGTCCAACTGGTCGACCGAGGGCCAGGTAGAGGATTCCGCCAATCGGGGTCACTACGACGCACAGCAAAATCCAAGCCCACTTGGGGAGCAGGCGAACCTCGCGATGGTCGGCGCTTGCCGCAAATACCGCAACAAAGACGGTGAAAATAATGAGAGCGCCAATACCGTAGAGCAAAAACTTCATGAGACCACTCTAACCAGCCCTGCTTACACTTAGAGGGTGAAGAATCCTTGGTTGTACATTTTGGCCCGCGTTTTTGTGTTTTCCGCACCCCTCGCTCTTCTGCTCGCGCTGGGCTTCAACCCTTTCTATTCGGTCGCAATCGCCACCGCAGTAGGTCTAACCATCTCGATTCTTTGGCTCAACCGCTACCGTGAAGAGTTCGCCAAGCGACTCTACGAAAAGTTCAACTCGAAGACTCAGGCCGAAACCGCCGAGGACGCAGACAACTAGACGATAACGACCAAGCCGTAGGTGAGCAAAAGCGCGTAGCCGAGAGTGGTGTAACTGGTCAGCTTCAACGCGAGAATGTACTCGGGCGCCGTCTTAGCCGTAAGAACGATCAGGGTCAGCGGCACGATCACAAAAGCCGTTAGATAGGCAAAAACCGTGTGCTGAAAAACCAGCGTGTAGGGGTAGAGCAAGGCCATCGGGGTCCACAAAAAGAGTAGGTAGAGGGTCTTCGCCAACTTGCGACCGACCAATACGGCCAGCGTCTTCTTACCCGCCGATATGTCGGTGTCGATGTCTCGAATGTTGTTGATCATCAAAACCGCGGATGCAAACAACCCAACGGCGATAGCCGCGCCCGAGGTCCAGAGCAAACCGTCGGCGCTGCTGAAGAAGTGCGGCACCTGGATCGCCGCGGTGCCAAAGGTTGCCACCAGCCCGAAGAAAACGAATACGAAAATTTCGCCTAGGCCCGCGTAACCGTAAGGTCGCTTTCCACCGGTGTAGAACCAGGCGGCAACCACGCAGGCTGCGCCGACGAGAGTTAACCACCAGAGGCCCGTCAGCACAACGATGGCGAGGCCAGCGATTCCGGCGAGCGCAAATGCGGCGAATGCGGCATTGCGCACCAGCTTCGGTTCGACTCGGCCGGAGCCGGTCAAGCGAGGCGGGCCGACCCGAAAGTCATCTGTGCCACGAATGCCGTCGGAGTAGTCGTTGGCAAAGTTCACGCCGATCTGTAGCGAAAGTGAAACCGCGAGGGCGAGCAGGGTGAGACCGAGGCTCTCCGCCTGCATCACGCTGGCCACGCCGAAACCGACGGCAACCGGGGCGACAGCGAGCGGCAAGGTTCGCAGCCTGGCCCCTGCTACCCAGTCACCAAAGGTGACCTTTTGCTTAGCTTTCTTCGACATCGCCTCGCCTCATCTTTTCTTGAAACTCTTCAAAGTTTTTCTTCAAAAACACGAAGTCAGGTTTTCCGTTGCCGAGGCGGGGCACCTCTGTGATGGCAGCCCAAACCGATGTGGTGGCAGCGATCCCGAACTGCCTGATGGCGTCGTCCGGGTTGATGTGACGCACGTCATCGCTCGAATAGACCACGTAGGCGACGAAGCTTTGCCCGAACTCGGGGTTGGTGAGCGCGAGCGTCACTACGTCTTTGACCTGCGGGTGAGCGGCGACCCACTGATCAACCCAGTCGAGCGAAAGCTTGACGCCTCCCGAGTTGATGACTCGATCGGTGCGCCCGAGAATCACCAACCTGCCCTGTTCGTTGAAGTTACCGAGGTCGTTCGACTCCCACTCGGATAGCCCGTTGGCGAGGGTGGGCCCGCTGATCACGATTCGACCGTCTTCGAGCAGGCCGATGCCGACGCCGTTCAGCGCAACTCCGTTGTAGACGCAGCCGCCCGCGGTTTCGGTTGAGCCATAGGTGATCACGATTTTCACTCCGAGGCCGACGAGCATGGCAACGGTGTTCATGTTTGGAGCTTGGCCACCAACCAAAATGGCGTCGAAGTTTCTAAGCTGCTCAAGAACGAAATCATCGGAGCTGGCCGCATTCGCAAGTCTTTGGAGCTGAGCCGGCACGATCGAGGTGTAGCGACGCTCGCCGGTCATCAGGCTGGCCGATCGAGCAAAACCTTCTGCTGTGAACGGCATCGCTGTGTTGGTCAGGACCGGTTGGGTGTCGGCCAGAAGCGAGCGCACCAAAACCTGGATTCCGGCAATGAACGTGATTGGCAGGCAAAGCAGCCATTGGCCGGGTCCGCCGAGCGAAGCCTCGCTCGCCTTGGCACTCGCCTGCAGCGCCTTGGCCGAAAGTGGAATCATTTTGGGTACGCCGGTCGAGCCGCTGGATTCGACCAGTAGGGCGACGTCGTCTTCGACCGTCTCCGGCAAGTCCGTGTGTTCTTGATCGCAGAAGTGAATCGCGAGTCTGCCCTCGAGGGCTTCACCTAGGGCAAGCAGCGCGGCGACCGGGTCGGCAGTGCCGATTTGTTTTAGCGGTTTAGCCATCAGAAGTGCCAGGGAAACGCTGACCAGTTGGGTTCGCGCTTTTGCAAGAAGGCGTCGCGGCCCTCGGCTGCCTCTTCGGTGCCGTAGGCCAGACGGGTTGCCTCGCCGGCGAGAATCTGCTGACCAACCATTCCGTCATCGATCGCGTTGAACGAGTACTTGAGCATGCGAATCGACTGCGGGGATTGAGCGAGGATTCGCTCGGCCCAGGTGATGCCGGTGCGTTCGAGTTCGGCGTGAGGAACCACCGTGTTCACAACACCGATTTCGTGAGCGCGCTTGGCGTCGTACTCCTCGGCTAGAAAGAAGATTTCGCGGGCAACCTTCTGGCCAACCTGCTTGGCAAGTAGAGCGCTTCCGTAGCCGCCGTCGAACGAGCCGACGGTTGCGTCGGTCTGCTTGAACATCGCCTTGTCGCTGGCGATGCTGAGGTCGCAGATGACGTTGAGCGAGTGCCCACCGCCGGCTGCCCAACCGGGAACCAGAGCGATTACGACTTTTGGCATGAAGCGAATCAGCCGCTGGACTTCGAGAATGTGGAGTCGGCCGGTTGAAGCCGTGCCGTCGGCGTATTCGTAGCCGTCCGCGCCGCGAACCTTTTGGTCGCCGCCCGAAGAGAATGCCCAGCCGCCATCCTTAGGCGAAGGTCCGTTGCCGGTGAGCAGAACGACACCGATTCGTGAATCCTCGGCTGCATGTTTCAGCGATCTGGCTAGCTCGTCTACGGTCTGCGGGCGAAAGGCGTTGCGCACCTCGGGGCGGTTGAACGCGATGCGCACGACACCGAGGGTCATGTGCTTGTGGTACGTGACATCGACGAGTTCGCCAAAACCTGGCACCTCGTGCCAAACCTTCGAATCGAACAGCTCAGAAACCTCATTAGACATACTTCTAGACTAACAATGTGACCCAACCCGACTTCAGCGAGCTCGCCTCAAAGGCGTTAGTCGTCTCGTTACCCATGAAGGTTCGGTTTCGCGGACTGACCGAACGCGAGGCGCTGCTTTTCGAAGGCCCGAACGGTTGGGCCGAGTGGTCGCCTTTTGTCGAATACGAGGACGAAGAGGCGCGCATCTGGCTCGATGGATCGCTAGACCAGGCCTTTGGGCCCAAGCGCGAAGTCGGAACCGTAAACGTCAATGCGACGCTGCCGGCCGTGGCGCCCGAAGAGGTTGCCCAGATCCTGGCCGGTTTCAAGACATTCGACACCGTGAAGATCAAGGTGGCTGAACCGGGGCAAACCATAGCGGACGACCTGGCGAGAGTTTCGATGGTGCGAACCCTTCGACCAGACGTAAAAATTCGAATCGACGCCAACGGCGGCTTTTCGGTTGAGCAAGCGCTTGAAGTGGCCGAGCGCGTTGGCACTCTCGACTATTTCGAGCAACCCTGCCGAACGATTGGCGAACTAGCCGAGCTGCGAGTCAAGCTTCGCGGGAGCGTTCGAGTGGCAGCCGACGAATCGGTTCGAAAGGTCGCCGACCCGATGGCAGTGGTTCACGCGGGCGCTGCCGACGTCTTAGTTTTGAAGGCCCAGCCGCTCGGTGGGGTCAGCAACGCGCTTCGAATAGCCAAGGAGTGCGGGCTTCCGGTCACGGTTTCTAGCGCGCTCGAAACCAGCGTTGGCATGCGAACGGGCTTTGCGCTGGCCACGGCTCTCGGCGGCAACACCGCACACGGCCTCGGCACCGAGAACTTTTTTGCCAACCCAGAGCCTTTCGGCCAGTTGGCGAGCACCGAACGCCGCAATTGGTGGCTGGAGCGCTTGGAGCGCGTCCTGTCTATTTGAGCCCGGAGTAAACGTGAAGCCCCTTGAAGAAGAGGTTCACGATCGTGAAGTTGAAGAGGATCGCGGCAAAGCCGACCAGTGACAACCAGGCCGACCTTCTGCCAGACCAGCCGCGCGTCGCGTTGGCGTGCAGGTAGCCGGCAAAGATTGTCCAGATTATGAAGGTCCAAACCTCCTTGGTGTCCCAGCCCCAGTAGCGGTGCCATGCGCGCTCGGCCCAGATTGCGCCGGCGATCAGCGTGAATGACCAGAGGATGAAGCCGACGACGTTGAATCGGTAGCTGAGGCGCTCGAGCTTTGCCGAGTCGGGGAATGCCTTGAGCACGCGACGAATCAAAACCGCGATTGGGCTCTTGCTCGAAGTCACCCAAGGCCAGTCGCGCAGCAGGTAGGCAACAGCTAAGGCGGCGGCGATGTTGAAGAACGCGGTGGCCAAAACTGCCACAGTGACGTGGATCACCAGCCAGTAGCTTTGCAGCGCGGGCATCAGGGTCTTGATCTGCACGTAGAAAGTCGTTGTTGCGGTACCCAGAACCAGCAGGGCAAAACCGTTGACAAAGGCCGCGATTACTCGAATCTCTTTCACCGCGAGTGCAGTCAAGAAGATCAGGACGATCAGGAACGAACCCGAAATCGAAAACTCGTACATGTTGGCCCAGGGCACTCGGTGAGCCGAGATGCCGCGCAAAGTCACGCCTGTGCCGTGAAGAAGTGCGCCAAAGCCTAGGACGAAGAACGAGGCGCGTTGCAATCGGCTAGACGAATCGCGCACGCTCTTTTTGTCGCTGGTGGCTTGAGCAATGTGAAAAACGAACATCAAAAACGAGATCGTGTAGATCGCCATGGCTGCGTAAACAAAGATCAACGAGACCGATGCCAGGTTCACATCAAGTAGTACTGGTTTCATTTCTGCACCTTCTTCGAGACCTTGGTCGCAAGTTTTGCCTTCAGGTCGATTACTGTCTGTTCGAGCCTCGCGTCGTCACCCTTCGCGAGAGCACCAACCTCGAAACCGCCCGAAATCTTCCTTACCCACACGCGCCTTCTTGGCACCAGAAGCGAGACGATCAGGCCGGCGAGCGCGAGCATCGCGAATAGGAAGATCCAGAGCTGAGCCGGGTTGTAGTCGATATCTAACGAAGCGTAGCGTTTGGTCGAATCCCAGGTCACGGTTCCAAGGTTCTCTGGCAGCTCGACAGTTTGACCCTCTTTGGTCAACTCGACCTTCGGGTGCTTCTTACCTCCGGCAACCTGCTTGAGGCCGTGCACCTGGAGCGAGAACACGTTGGTCGGCATTCCGTTGTCGAGCCCGAGGTTGCCGACGTAAACGCTCATGGTGATCGCGGGGTTCACGTTGCCGGGGAACGCCGAGGTCAGGGCTCCGCTTTTGAGCTTTGCGACTGTTGGGTAGTAGAACGAGAGCACGCCAAATTGCTTAGGGCTGGCGTCTGGGACCTTGATGACACCGAGCGAGGTGTAGTTGGCGTCCTGCGGCAGATAGATCACGGGGCCACTGAACGAAACATCGCCGTTGGCGTCTCTAAAGGTGAGGACTGGAGCGTAGCCGTTGCCTGTCAGGTAGACGTTTGCGCCCGGCAGTTCAAGCGGCTCGTTGACCCGAATCACCGAGGTCTTTGGCTTGCCGTTCACGCCCACACGAGAAACCACGCTCGCCCTAAAGTCTGTCGGCGTGCCAACGTTGACCGCCTGCAGATCGAAGACCGCCTCAAACTTTTTGAGCTTCAACGTGAACGGGGTCAGGGAGTCTTTGGTGAAGAAGGTGCCCGGCGCGAAGGAGTCGTAGCTGCCAAGGTTGTTGACCAGGGTTTCGCCCTCAATTAGTACTCGCTGGCCGCTGTAGGACAAACCGCCACCGACAGCGACGGCGACAAGCAGTCCGATGAGTGAGATGTGAAACACCAGGTTGCCGGTTTCGCGCAGGTAGCCACGCTCGGCCGAAACGGTCTTGCCATCGCGCACCACGCGGTAACGTCGGGCCTTGAGCTCGGCGAAAGCTTCGTCGAGTGTGGTCGTTGAACCCTCGAAGCTTGCCTTGGCTTTTAGTCGCGTGAAGGTCTTTGGTGGGTCCGGTGGAGCTGCGACCATCGCTCTGGCGTGCACGAGCGATCGCGGCAGCACGCAGCCGATCAGTGAGACGAAAAGCAGGATGTAGATTGCCGAGAACCAAGCGGAGGAATAGACGTCGAAGAATTGGAAACGGTCGAGCCATGGGGCAAGGTCGGGCTGGTTGCTGAAGTACAGGGTGACGCCGTTAGGGTCGGCCGAACGCTGAGGATAGATCGAACCGGGCACGGCAGCCGTGGCAAGAAGCAACAGCAAGAACAGGGCTGTACGCATCGAGGTGAGCTGCCGCCAGAACCAGCGCAGCCAACCCCTAAACCCGATGTCGGGTGAGGTTATTTCTTCTGAATCAACGTGATCAGAAGGTCGGTGTGAACTGGAACCACTCATTGACCACCTCTAGCCCCTTCGCGATAATCCAATCCCAGTTGCCAGTGACCATCAGAAGACCGACACCGATCAAAAGCACGCCACCTGCGACGTTGAAAGCGCGAATGTGACGCTTCACAAAGCCAACCGAACGGGTCATCCAGCCGAATCCGGCAGCCACCAACATGAACGGGACGCCCAGACCGAGCGAGAAACAAATACCCAGGATGATCGCGTTGAGTGCCGAACCCTGCTGGGTCGAAAGCAACATGACGGTGCCGAGCGCCGGCCCGATGCAAGGAGTCCAACCGAAGGCAAAAGCGATGCCGAGAACCGGTGCGCCGGCCACGCCAACCTTTGGTCGCCAGCTCGGCTTGATGGTGTTCTGCAAGAAGTTGGTCATGCCCATCATCACAAAACCTAGAACAATCACCACGGCACCGAACACGCGGTTGAGCACATCGCGATAGGCCATGATCGAACCTGCGAAACCAGAAACCAGGGTGAGCGAGACAAACACTGCGGTAAAACCGAGAACGAACAAGAACGCTCCGAGGAGCATCTTCGCCCTCGGAGCCGCAGAACCCGAAACATAACCCAGATAACCGGGGACGATTGGCAAAATGCATGGCGAGAAGAATGTCACCAAACCGGCAAACAGCGCGACCGGCATCGCGGCAAAAAGCGAGCCACTGAGGATTATTTCGTTCATTATTGTCTCGCTATCTCGGTTTTTAGTATCGCTTCAAGGATGTCGGGCTCTACGCGTCCGATGATTCTTGCGGCTACTCGGCCCTGGCGGTCGAGCACGATCGTGGTTGGCACTGCGTCTGGGGTGACGATTCCGGTGTATGCGAACACAACGCTTCCGCTTTCGGCATCCATGACGCTCGGGTAACCAATCTTGTGAGTGCGCCCAAAGGCAAGTGCAGTTTCTGCGCTGTCACGCACGTCAACGCCAAGCACTAGCAAACCCTTGCTGGCGTACTTGTTCGCAAGCTTGTCTAGGTCTGGCGTTTCGGCCCGGCAGGGAGCGCAACCGGCATACCAAAAGTTGAGCACAGCGATCTTGCCGAGTAGGTCGGAGCTTCGAATGGTTGCGCCATCAGCGGTTTTCGAAACCCAGGCAGCGCCGGTTTTTCGTGACGCAAGGTCGCGGAACTCGCTCACGGTTCCGTCGCCGGCGATGTAATTTTTGTTGTCGCCAGACTTGAACTGGTTGGCGAGTGGATCGTTAGCCCCGCAGGCGCTCAGCGTGAGCGCGAGGGTGGCTGCCAGTGCCAAGCCGATCACTCGCTTCATGCCGCTCCCTTGTCGCTCCGGGTGAGTTCGGCGGCGGGGTCGAGATACCCGACCTCGACGAGTCCGTCATCGGTAATTTCAAAGGTGGTGATGCTAGAAAGACCGCAGCGCCGCTTGGACGGGTTATGGGCAAGCTTTAGTCCGGCCGTGTGGCGGTGAGTAATCCAGATCGGCAGTTGGTGAGTCATCAGCACCAGGTCACCGCCCTCGGTCTTTTCGGCTAGCTCGGTCATGGCTTCAACGATTCGAGACACCACGGCGACGTATGGTTCACCCCAGCTCGGGCTGTATGGGTTGCGCAGGTGATAAGCGAGCTGCGGGTGCCTCGCGATGGTGCGAGCCGAAAGTTTGCGACCCTCGAAGATGTTGTGTGGCTCGATCAAGCGCTCGTCGGTCTTAGCGTCGATGCCAAACAGGGTTTCGATGTGCGCGGCCGACTCCTGAGTTCTAAGTAGCGGTGAGGTGTAGATCGCACCGATCTTGACGCCGGAATCCTTGAGGGCTTTGGCTGCCAACTCGGCCATTTCGTGCCCGCGTTCGCTCAAACGGAAGTGCGGCAGGCGACCATATAGGACTCCGCCGGGGTTATGAACCTCTCCGTGACGGACGAGATGAATGCGAGCGGCAGGCATAAAGCCATTCTACCTCCCGCTAAACTTGACCCGAAGGGCGTTTTTAGCCCACGAAAGCAAGGAACTCATGCGCGAACGCACACTCGTCAAAGACCTCGCCGCGAAGGCGGACGGCCCTGTTCTTCTGGGCGGTTGGGTCGAAAAGCTGCGCGATCAGAAGCGGATCCAGTTCATCATTCTTCGCGACGAATCTGGCGACGTCCAGGTCACCTACCCTCGCCCGGTAATCGGCGAAGAGCCTGACGAAAACGACGCCCTCGCCGCCAAGGTTTCGACTCTCACCAGCGGTTCGTTCGTTTGGGTCACCGGACGCCTAATCCACGACGAGCGCGTTAAGCTTGGTGGCCTCGAGGTGCAACTTGACGACCTAGAAATCATCACTCTTGCCGACCCAATCAGCCCGATCGCAGAAGACACCTCGATCGACAAGCGCCTCGACTGGCGCTTCTTGGATCTCCGACGCACCGAGATGAACCTGGTCTTCCAGATTCAGACCACAATCGAGCACGCCTGGCGCGAATACTGGGTCGAGAACAACTTCCGCGAAATCCACTCACCGAAACTGATGGCATCACCCTCGGAGTCAAACGCCGAGCTGTTCAAGCTCGAATATTTCGATGGTCACGCCTACCTGGCCCAGAGCCCCCAGTTCTACAAGCAGATGGCGATGATGGCCGGCTTCGGCAGCATCTTCGAAATCGGTCCGGTGTTTAGAGCCGACCCATCGTTCACCTCGCGTCACGCCACCGAGTTCGTCTCGGTCGACATCGAGGTTTCTTGGATCGACAGCCACGAAGACATCATGGCGATTCAGGAGCAGCTACTCGTTCGCGCGCTAAGCGCTGTCAAAGCGAAGCACGGCGACGACATCAAGCGCCTGTTCGACCTTGACGTGGTCGTGCCAACCGTTCCGTTCCCGCGCATTCCGCTTGCCGAGGCGGTCGAGATCGTTGCCGCCCGCGGCCACGAGGTTGCTCGCGGAGGCGACATGGACCCTGAGGGTGAGCGCCAGATTGCGGCGCACGTCTTCGAAAAGTTTGGTCACGAGTTCGTCTTCTTGACCGACTACCCGTCAACCGTGCGTCCGTTTTATCACATGCGTCACGCCGACAACGATGCGCTTACCAACTCTTACGACCTGATCTGGCGCGGCACCGAGATCACCACCGGCGCTCAGCGTGAACACCGCGTCGACGTTTTGATCGAGCAGATCAAGTCAAAGGGTCTAGAGCCAGAGGGCTTACAGACCTACGTGGACTTCTTCCGTTACGGAGCCCCAACCCACGGCGGTTTCGGCATGGGCTTGCTGCGCGTTCTGATGCTGCTTTTGCATCAGCCAAACATTCGCGAGGTCGGTTACTTGTTCCGCGGACCTAACCGTCTAGAACCTTAAAGCTATTCGGCCCAGTTGTCGAGCTTCAGGCCCGGGATGTTTTCGAAGTCCTTGGTGTTGTTTGTAACCAAGACTCTCCCCATGGCTATCGCATGCGCGGCTATTAGTGTGTCCATCTTGTTCGAGTTTTTGCTCAACAATTTGAGGCGCGCGCCCGAGGTGGCAGCAGAGCTATCAAATGGGTAAACGCGCACGGAGTCGAGGATGGCATGGCCGATTTGGTAACTACGGCTGTCCGCTGTTTCTCTTATCAAGCCGGCTCGGAACTCGAGTTCAACGATTGACGAAATCCCAACCGATTCCTGGTTCAGTGTGCTGAGTTTCCGAGCAACTTCTTGATCCCCTTTCTGTAGGGCAATCAAAACGTTTGTGTCAAGCATGAACACGATTAAGCCTCAGCCCAAGGATCTCGCCATTCAAAAGCATCTCGATCGGCGCGAATCTGGGCCATCCACTCCTTCGCCTGCTCGTTGGTGAGCCCACCTTGAATCTCGCCCGAGAGTATTTTGCTTGCGAGCTCCGCTAGCGAACCTTTGGCTGGCAATTGCTTGATGCAAACCTCGCCATTTTCGCCTCGATAAATCTCGATCTCAGCGCCTTCATCAAAACGGAATTCGGCAGGGATACGAACAGCCTGGCTGCCGCCATTTTGGAACACTTTTGTCATGTACACCTTCATCGAAAACCCCTCTCACGCAAAAGTCTATACATTTGTATAGACATTGCAAGAAGTTTTTACGACTCGTGTTGGGCTAGGTCGTCCAAGGCCCCGCGCAAGCGGTCTGGATCGATTCGCCAGTAGTTGTGCACCTTGCCGTTAATTAGTAGCACCGGGATTTCTTCTGAATACTTTGCGGCCAATTCTTCGTCTACCAAAATGTCGTGTTCGGTGTACTGAATAGCGATGTGGCGCGCCACTCCGCGGTGAATCGACTGAAACTCGCCGAGCACAGCATTGACTACCATGCGAGCTTCATCGCAGAGGTGGCAGCCCGCCTTACCGACGAGGTCGATCTGGATAGTGTTCAGCACCCAATCATCCTAGGCCGACCTCTAAACTTGTTCAGTGCCCACCCCAAAGAAACCAGAGAAGAAGAGCGCCGCGTTCTTCGACCTCGACAACACGCTAGTGCGTGGTTCGACGACGTTTCTGTTTGGCAAAGAGGCAGTGAAACTCAACTTCTTCTCGCGCAAGGAATTTTGGCGCTTCGGGGCCCAGCAGCTGCGCTTCATCTGGCGCGGTGAATCGGCCAAGATGCTCAAGCACATCGAAGACCGCGCGATGTCTTTAGCCGCCGGCCAAAATGCGGCAGAACTTGAGAAGCTAATCGAGATCGTCTGGACTCAGCACATCTCAAAACGTCTCTGGCCCGAAACCGTTCGAATCGCGCAAGAACACGTTGCCGCCGGTCGCGAGGTTTGGATCGTCACGGCCAGCCCTTTTCAGATGGGTGAGTTCATCGCAGACAAGCTGGGTCTCACCGGCGCTTTGGGAACCGTCCTAGAAATCGTGGATGGAAAACTAACCGGCGAATTTATCGGCAGGCCACTTCACGGAAAACGCAAAGCCAAGGCGGTTCGCCACCTGGCCGAAGAGCGTGGAATCAGCCTGCGAAAGTCCTACGCATACAGTGACTCGCACAACGACTTACACATGCTTACTCGGGTGGGTCACCCAGTCGCGGTGAACCCCGACAAGGTTTTGAAAAAGTATGCCAAGGCCGCCGGCTGGAAAATTTTTGACTTCAAGAAACGCGAACTAAAGCTCCACTGGGGCAAATAACAAGAAACCCGCCAACATTTTGCTGGCGGGATTTTTGTTTAAGTAGCGAACTACTTCTTATTGCGACGCTGATGGCGAGTCTTACGAAGCAACTTGCGGTGCTTCTTCTTAGACATACGCTTGCGGCGCTTCTTAATTACTGAACCCACAAAAACCTCACATCGGTTGAAAGCTCTGTGCCGAGCACAAATACTCGCCCAGTCTAGCCGAGTTTTGCCACTCGAGCATCCCCAGAATCCGCAAGGCTTCGCAATACACTCAACCCGAGCCGGTTTTTGATCGGTAACCAAACGAAAGGCACAAAAGTGAATCTTCCACCGCTAGTCAGAAAGATGCTGGCTGAGTTTGTCGGCGTCACCATTTTCCTCACCGCAATCATCTCTGCCGGGGCAACCTTTGGCACACCAGAAGACGGAAACCTATTTCACGCCGCTTCATTGGCAATCACGCTCGGTCTGATGGTTCTGCTCGTTGGCGGCGTAAGCGGCGGACACCTGAACCCAGCCGTCTCGCTGTACTTCTTCTCGCGCAAAGAGATGACAGCCGTTGAGTTCATCGGCTACGTTGCGGCACAGTTGCTCGGCGCCACGGCCGGCGTATCGCTCGGCGAGTACCTACACGGCTTCAACATCGCTGGTTTCACGAACCCGACCAGCACCCTGCCGGCAGGCCCAGCCTTTGTTGGCGAAGTCGTTGCCACCGCGGGTCTTGTGCTCCTGATCGTCACCCTGATCCAGAACAAGCAGACCCACCTGATTCCGTTCGGCCTGATGTTATGGGTCTTCGCGGCCTTCAACTTCACGCCAACCGGAGCGCAGGCAAACCCTGCGGTCACCTTCGGCCTAATGGTCGATGGCAAGCTCTCGGTAAGCGCTGGAGCCCAGCTGATCCTTGCCGAAATCGTCGGCCTGCTGGTCGGTGTTGTCTTGAGCATGCTGCTCACCTCGGCAACCGCCAAGAAAAAGGCAGCGGCCAAGAAGAAGTAAATTCTTAGCAAACAGGTCGCGCCTCGGGTAACTCACTCGAGGCGCTGCCTGCATAATGAAGACATGACTTACAAGGCATCGGTACTCTTCGTTTGCGTTCACAACGCCGGACGCTCACAGATGGCTGCTGGTTACCTTCAGCACCTGGCCGGAGACCGGGTCGAGGTTCGTTCGGCTGGATCCGCCCCAGGCAACTCGGTAAACCCCGCAGCAGTTGAGGCAATGGCCGAAGAGGGCATCGACATCTCGAATGCCACCCCAAAGATTCTCACCGACGACGCCGTCGAGGCATCCGACTACGTGATCACGATGGGCTGCGGCGACGCCTGCCCGTTCTTCCCTGGCAAAACCTACCTCGACTGGGTGCTAGAAGACCCAGCGGGTCAGGGTGTTGAGGCGGTTCGCCCGATTCGCGATGAAATTCGCGGTTTGGTCGAAGGCTTAATTGCCGAAATTGACGCTAAGGCTTAGCGCTTAACCTTCGAAACAACCTTCTTGGCCTGTGATTCGGCCTGCTGCTTTGCCTCGTGGAGTTTGCGTCCGAGTTCTTTGCCAATAACCTTTGGGTCGGTCTCGATGTTCACGCGGGTGGCCAACTGCTCGGCGATCCAAGAGCCGCCGATCGCGAATAGTTCACCAAGCTTCTCGCCCAGGATGTCGATGTCTTTATCGAAGGCGTCGTCGGCACCGAGGGAGCGCAACCAGAGAGCGGCCTTGCCTAAACCGGCTGTCTTCACCGAATAGAAACGGTTCTGGCCGGCAACCTTGACGGTCACCAAATCGGCATCGCGAAGGGTCTTGAGGTGCTTTGAGACGGTCGGCTGGCCGAGCTTGGTGAGGGTAACTAGGTCGCCCACAGACTGACCAGGGGTCTTGGCGAGTGCCTCGAGAAGCTGGCGGCGAGTCGGGTCGGCTAAGGCTGCAAATATGTCGGTCATGTTTAGAGATTACCTTCTGCTATTTCTTTTGCGCGAGCCAATGCCGCGGCGGTTGCCTTGTCGAATGTTGCCTTGAGGTTTGCTTCTTCGAGCACGGCGATGGCTCGCATGGTGGTGCCGTTCGGGCTGGTCACCTGGCGTCGAAGCTCTTCAGGGCTCTTGCCACTCGCGGCCAACAACTCGGACGCCCCCAGGAAGGTGTCGTGAACCATTACCTCGGCCTGTTCGCCGGTGAAGCCCATCGACACTGCGGTCGCAGTGAATTGTTCGATAAGAAAGAAAACATAGGCCGGACCGGAGCCTGAGATCGTGCTTAGGGCATCGATCTGCGATTCTTCGATTACAAGCACCTTGCCAACCGACTCGAAAACCTTGGTAGCGGTGGCCAGGTCTTCGCCGGTAGCACGCGAACCCTTGGCAATGCCTGTGACGCCGCGACCAACCACCGAAGGGGTGTTTGGCATCGCGCGAACCACTGGGTTCGAAACGGTGGCCTCCATGGCCGCTGTGGTGATACCGGCGGCAACGCTGATCACAAGTGCATCTTCGCTGAGCGAATCGGCAACCTCATCAAGCACTTCGAGCACGTATCCGGGCTTCACGCCAACGATCACTGTGTGGGCTCCGCTCACGGCCGCGCGGTTTGCGTCCGCGTTGGTTTCGAGCGAGTAGGCGCTCACGCCGAGCTCTTCTCGAAGCGTGGCGGCGCTGGCCTCGCTCTTGGTGCTCACCGAAATGTCAGCTGCCTCGATGCCGGATGCGATCAGGCCGTGCAGAATTGCCCCGCCCATTGAGCCGGTGCCGAGAATTGCGATTCGATTGCTGTTCACAGTTCAAGTCTAGGGTCGGTGGTGCTTGGTAGTTTTGTCTCATGGCATCTCCAAAAACCACTTTCGTCTGCGCCGAGTGCGCTTGGGTCAGCTCGAAATGGGTTGGCCAGTGCGGCGAATGCCAAGCATGGAACTCGATGCAGGAGGGCTCCGCGAGCTCGAAAGGGCTCGGTTCGGTGCGCTCAATCAAGCCGGCCAAGATCGTCGGTTCATCAAGTGCTCGGCCAATTAGCGAAATCTCAACCGAAAACGTAACGGCATGGCCAACCGGCGTTGGCGAGTTCGACCGCGTACTCGGTGGCGGCCTGGTGCCTGGCGCAGTTGTCTTGATTTCTGGTGAGCCCGGCGTCGGCAAGTCCACGTTGCTTCTAGAGGTTGCAGCAAATGCCGCCAAACGGGGCTTACGGGTTCTCTATGTTTCAGGCGAAGAGTCTGTGGGCCAGGTGCGTCTTCGCGCAGAGCGCACTGGCGCCGTTGTTGACGGCCTCTACCTCGCCTCAGAAACCGACCTCGCCAACGTGCTCGGCCAGATCGACTCGATCAACCCCAACCTTTTGGTCGTCGACTCGGTTCAGACCATCGCTCACGGCGACCTAGACGGCGCTGCGGGCATGCCAGCCCAGATTCGTGAGGTTGCCAGCAACCTGATTCGCGTGGCCAAGGAGCGCGACCTGCCGGTGATTCTGGTTGGTCACGTAACCAAAGACGGCTCAATCGCTGGCCCTCGCGTGCTCGAACACCTAGTCGACGTCGTCTGCCACTTCGAAGGCGATCGCCAAACCGCTCTGCGCTTCGTGCGCAGCCTCAAAAACCGTTACGGCCCAACCGACGAGGTGGGCTGTTTCGAGATGACCGGCGAAGGCATCGCCGAGGTCGCCGACCCAAGCGGGCTTTTCTTGAGCCGCCCAGACTCCCCTGTCTCTGGCACCTGCGTGACCGTCGCAATCGAAGGCCGTAGAGCGCTTATCGCCGAGGTTCAAGCTCTCGTCGTGAAGTCTTCGACCCCTCAGCCGAGACGTGTGGTCAACGGCGTCGACGCTTCGCGAGTCGCCATGCTGCTCGCTGTGCTCGAGCGTCGTGCCGGCATTCGCGTTGGTGAAATGGACGTCTACGTTTCTACCGTCGGCGGGGTCAGGCTAACCGAACCAGCAGCCGACTTAGCAATTGCCCTGGCAATTGCCTCGGCCGTACAAGACAAACCAATCGCCCACAACCTTTGCGCCTTTGGCGAGATCTCGCTCACCGGCGACCTCCGCAAGGTCACCAACGGAAAGCTTCGGGCAAACGAGGCAAGCCGACTTGGGTTTGTTCGTTCGGTCGATTCAGAGATCAAGACGGTCAAGGCAGCGCTCGCGCTAGCCCTGAACTGGTAGCTAAACGGTCTTTACGACCCTGGCCGGGTTGCCAACCGCAACCGCTCTTGCCGGCACGTTTTTTGTAACAACAGCCCCGGCACCTATGACAGCGTTGTCTCCGATGGTGACGCCCGGCAAGATGATTGCCCCCGAGCCAACCCAGACGTTGTTGCCAATTGTGATCGGGGCTCCGGCCTCCCAGCCTTCGAGACGAAGTTCGGGGTCGAGCGGGTGAATCGGGGTCATTAGCTGAACGTTGCTACCGAGCATGACATTGTTGCCGATGCGAATCTCGGCAACGTCTAGCGCGATAAGCCCGTAGTTGGCGAAGCAGTGATCGCCCCAGTGAATGTTTTTGCCAAAGTCGACCTTGATCGGTTCGCGAAGCCAGAGACCAGCGCCCACGGTTCCGAAAAGTTCTGGGTAGAGAGCGACGGCGGCGTCTGATTGAACCGGCATCAGGTTGTTGTGCTCGTTGGCTAGCTTGTTCGCGCGGGCAATCTTTTCCCACTGCTCTGGACCTGCCTTGTACCAATGCCCTGCGTCCATGCGCTCTTGCATCGAGCGGGTGTCGTTTGGGTCTGGTGCTGGAATGCTAGAGTCGCTGGCCATTAGTTGATTATGAACTGCTCGTAGTTACCAGAAATCACGCCGTTCACTTCGGCGGTCAACGAATACGCACCCGGAACCACTGGGGTTTGGCCGACTCCACAGCCAGAAGACGACGAGCGAACCAGATACCACTCGCTCGCAGGCCAAGAAAGTGTCTCGCCAGCCTTCAGCGGAACCCAGGTGTCGACAAGTCCAGCACGGTCACACTCGCGTGAGGTCCAAATCTGCTCACTGCCGCTCTTGATAGTGAAGAAGGTGACGCGCGGGCCACCGTTGAACTTGCAAGGCACCTTGCCGACATTGGTGAGCGTGAACCAGAGAGACGGCTTGACGCCGGACGCAAAAGAAAGCTGTTCGGTCGCGCCGTCACCGATTATGGCGTTGACAGAAACCGTGCCCGGGCCGCACTCTTGGCCAGCGCCGTCCGAAGCGGTTGGCTTTGCCCCAAAGAATGCACCAACGGCACCAACGGCCGCGACCAAGCCCCAGATGATCAGTGCAAGGATTCCGAGAACGAAGACGCGGCGAATTAGGAACACGAGAGGGCTAGGTTGAGACATGCCTTCAAGATTAGCGAGGCGCGAGGCTATAGAACCTTAAGCATCCTCGTGTTGCCGAGGGTGTTCTGCTTCACGCGAGCCAGATCTAGGAACTCGGCGACGCCGTCATCGTTAGATCGAACCATCTCGGCAAATGTTTCTTCGTCGACCGGAACGTCGCTGATTGTTGCAAAGTTGTGCTTTTCGAAAAACGAAACCTCGAAAGTTAGACAGAAGATTCGCTGAACACCAAAGCCCTTTGCCTTTTCGATTAGCGCATCAACCAGCATGTGCCCAACACCCTGGCCTCGAGTGCTTTGGTCGACTATCAGCGAACGAATTTCGGCGAGGTCTTCCCACATGACGTGGAGACCGCCTGCGCCGACAACGTGGCCCTGAGCATCAACCGCAACCATAAACTCTTGAACTCGCTCAAATAGACCCACGAGATCATGGTGAAGAAGAACCTGGCCCTCCATCGGTGCTCGCAACGCCGCGATCGCACGAACATCGTCGGCGCGGGCTGGGCGTATTAGGTAAGTCACCCTCTAAATGGTAGCGGCTTCGCGAACCTTGTCGGTGAAAACGAATTCGTCTCCAACTAGGTCAACGTCTACGTGCGATGCCGAAACCAGCTCTCCGCGAACGATCTTTTCAGACAGCTTGTCTTCGATTTCGCGTTGAACAGCACGTCGTAGCGGGCGAGCACCGAGGGCCGGGTCGTAACCCAGTTCGATCAGTCGCTGCTTGGCAGCCTGCGTCAAGGTGATCGTCATTGCGCGGTCTTCGAGGCGCTTGCCAAGCTTTGCGATGAACAAGTCGACGATCTGAACCAACTCGAGCTGAGATAGCTGAGGGAACACGATTGTTTCGTCGACGCGGTTCAAGAACTCTGGCTTGAAGTGCTTCTTTAGCTCCTCGTTGACCTTGCCACGCATGCGGTCGTAGTCGTTCTCGGCGTTGTCTTCGAGCGAGAAGCCCATCGCACCCTTCGAGATGTCGCGGGTTCCAAGGTTGGTGGTCATGATGATCACGGTGTTCTTGAAGTCAACGACTCGACCCTGGCCATCGGTCAGGCGACCCTCTTCGAGAATCTGAAGTAGCGAGTTGAAGATGTCTGGGTGAGCCTTCTCGATTTCGTCGAAGAGCACCACGCTGAAAGGCTTGCGGCGGACCTTCTCGGTTAGCTGGCCACCCTCTTCGAAGCCCACGAAGCCCGGAGGGGCACCGAATAAGCGTGAAACGGTGTGCTTTTCGCCGTACTCGCTCATGTCGAGAGCGATCAGCGCGCCTTCGTCGTCGAATAGGAACTCGGCCAAAGCCTTGGCGAGCTCGGTCTTACCAACACCGGTCGGACCGGCAAAGATGAACGAACCAGATGGGCGGTTAGGGTCTTTGAGCCCGGCGCGCTGGCGACGAATAGACTTCGAGATGGCGCGAATGGCCTCTTCTTGGCCGATTACGCGCTTGTGGAGCTCGTCTTCCATGAAGATGAGTTTCGAAGACTCTTCTTCGGTGAGCTTGAACACCGGAATACCTGTCGACTGCGCGAGAACTTCGGCGATTAGGCCTTCGTCAACAACTCCCTGAGCCGCAACGTTGCCGCTTCTGAACTGCTTCTCGAGACGAACGCGCTCAGCCGAAAGCTTCTTCTCTTCGTCGCGCTTTCCAGCGGCGACCTCGAAGTCCTGAGCCTCGATTGCCTTCTCTTTTTCGACGCGAGCGGCAACGATCTTCTCTTCGATTTCACGAAGCTCCGGTGGCGAAGAAAGTATCGACAGCCGCATGCGGGCGCCGGCCTCATCGATTAGGTCGATCGCCTTGTCTGGCAAGAAGCGGTCGGTGATGTAGCGGTCTGAGAGTGTGACGGCCGAAACCACGGCACCATCGGTGATGGTCACCTTGTGGTGCGCCTCGTAACGGTCGCGAAGACCCTTCAAGATGTTGATTGCCATCGGCAGAGTCGGCTCAGCGACGTTTACCGACTGGAATCGACGAGCCAAAGCGGCGTCTTTTTCGAAGTGCTTTCGGTATTCGTCAAGTGTGGTTGCACCGATGGTCTGAAGCTCGCCACGAGCAAGCAGCGGCTTCAAGATCGAAGCGGCATCGATAGCGCCCTCGGCAGCACCGGCACCAACCAGTGTGTGAATCTCGTCGATGAACGTGATGATGTCGCCGCGCTGGCGAATCTCTTTGGTGACCTTCTTGAGGCGTTCCTCAAAGTCACCGCGGTAACGCGAGCCGGCAATCAGGGCGCCCATGTCGAGGGTGTAAACCTGCTTGCCTTTCAAAGTCTCTGGGACATTGCCGTGGACGATTGCCTGAGCAAGCCCTTCGACAACTGCGGTCTTGCCAACACCAGGCTCACCAATCAGAACCGGGTTGTTCTTCGAACGGCGAGAGAGAATTTGCATGACGCGCTCGATCTCACGCTCGCGACCGATTACTGGGTCGAGCTTTCCGTCGGCTGCAGCCTGAGTTAGGTTGCGACCAAACTGGTCGAGAATCGTCGAGCCCTTTTGCGGCGCGTTTGACTCGCCACCAACGTTGACGGTCTCTTTACCCTGGAAGCCCGAAAGCAACTCAACAACCTGCTGACGAACGCGGTTTGAGTCGGCTCCCAACTTGGTTAGAACCTGAGCGGCAACGCCTTCGCCCTCGCGAATTAGGCCGAGAAGAAGGTGTTCGGTGCCAATGTATGAGTGGCCAAGTTGAAGTGCTTCGCGCAGTGAAAGCTCGAGAACCTTCTTGGCGCGTGGGGTGAAAGGAATGTGGCCGGTCGGAGGCGTTTGCCCCTGTCCGATGATTTCTTGAACCTGCTCGCGCACCGCGTCGAGGTTGATGCCGAGCGCTTCTAGAGCCTTGGCCGCAACGCCTTCACCCTCGTGGATCAAGCCAAGGAGGATGTGCTCGGTGCCAATGTAGTTGTGATTGAGCATCTTCGCCTCTTCTTGGGCGAGGACGACTACACGGCGGGCCTTATCGGTGAATTTCTCGAACATAAGTCGATGGTAACTGCGACCACCGACCTAATAAAGGGCTGTTCGCCCTAAGCGTTAGGAGCTATTTGGACTTCCTGACCAAGCTGACTCGTTCTAGAAGTCGAAATGTGAGGTAGCTGAGAGACATGAATAGGAGTATCAAAAGACCAACGCCCGCGGCGGGTAAAGATCTCTTTTGGGGCTCAATTATCCATGAAATGAGCACACCTACTCCTTGTAGAGCTAGAGGCAGTGCGGGGGACTTACCAAATTTAGCAAACCAATTTTTAGAGCCCCTAGCCGCGGTTACAGGCTTTTCAGGAACTAAAACTGCGACGACAAACCAAACAAGCAGACCTAAAACTAGAGGATTCGTTACGCTCATGTAGACGAGCAAATATAGGCCCCACCAGAAGATTGGGGAACTAAATACAGCGCTGAGACGATCTGGGATGGATTGATCCTGCGTTGAACCAGTTCCCAACGCCATAGCAACGAGCAAGGTAACGTAACTTGTTAGCTGCAGAACGAGTAGTTTCCGTAAAATTGACACGCGTCTCCTATTGCTTTTGGCTCGACAAATCGTAGGTGTTTTTGCAGTTTAAAAACCCAATGTTTACAAAGTCGGGGACAAGGCAATCAAATGAATCAAATCCGCTCTTAAGAATTGGATGCCAATCTGCGGAGTCCGATTCTTTTAGATACGCCTCATGGCTTGGAACACGAATAGCCCAACCTTGCAAGGCGTATTTACCAGTGCGCCAAATCTGCACATTAAGATCAAACTCAATACCCTGCCCCCCCAATGTTGAACAGAAGGGGTTCATTACGTTCTGGACCAAATTGAATGAAACATACGAATTGGACTGATATCTGGTCGACAGCACCATGGAGCTATCGGACGCTCTTTGCGTCTCAAGCAGAACGTATGAATTGCCAACCTTCTCGAATAATTGGGTAGCTCCAACAGAAGTATTGGAAAGCAGAGAGCCACCTTGATCCCAATAAATCCAAGTGTCCATTCTGGTTTTGAAGCTACTCGAAAGGGCATCGAAACTGCGGTTATTACCGTTAAAGGCGTAATTTTTAAACACATTTGGGGTGCAGGCTACTCTTGCCTGCGGAGAAGTCTGATCTACATACTGCCAAGGGATGAAGGTTTGATATCTAAGGATCGAGATCGAAGGCAGCCCCGTTGCAGCGTTCGCCCTGTCCTGTGAAACCTGACCAGATTTGAGGGTGAAAGGAATACGGCTTACGCTCATTTTTGTGAATGTTTCGATCGCTTCAGCCTGGCTGATGCCATTTCGACTTGCAATCATCTCGGCTGTGTCCGCGTCAAGTTCTTGAATCGCTGTAAGTGTGAAATCAAAGCCCGTTGCCAACGTGCCGACGTCATTCATGAACAAATGGCCGGTGCCTTCACCCTCGTGAATTACTAATCCGTCCAAGGTCAATGTTGTTTTGGCAAACTCTTCAAGCTTCCAAGAAATGCTCAAATCTTCACCATCAAAATATACGTTCCAAAATCCAGACAACAAATTATTCGCTTGGCTTGCCGACGCTTTAGAGGAAATTAGAACTGGTTGAATGACGCATAACAGCAGCGCAATAATGAATGAAATTGACAAACGGGCAACTGTTTTCCCCATTTTTCCACCCACGTCCTTTATCAGACGCTAACACGTCTATTTTAAGTTTTTACTTCTTCGACAGCTTCGCGCGCTCTTCGGCTTCGATCTTTGAATAGGTGTCGCGCTCTTTCGAGTCAACCTTGACGATGGCTCGCATGACGAGCCAGAAGATACCGCCGACCAGGAGCGGCGGGACCAGTGAGAGCAGTGCTGCTACGACGTCGTTCATTACTTGACCAGCGGGAACATGATTGTTTCGCGAATGCCGAGGCCGGTGAGGCTCATGAGTAGGCGGTCGATGCCCATGCCCATGCCGCCCGAAGGTGGCATTCCGAACTCGAGTGCCTTTAGGAAGTCTTCGTCGAGCTTCATTGCCTCGGGGTCGCCGGCTGCTGCCAGGGTTACCTGCTCGACAAAGCGCTCGCGTTGAATTACTGGGTCGACGAGCTCCGAGTAGCCGGTTGCTTGCTCGTAGCCGCGAATGTAGAGGTCCCACTTTTCGACTACGCCGGCCTTGGTCCGGTGATTACGAACCAGCGGGGACGTGTCCACGGGGAAATCGATGACGAAAGTCGGTGTGAGCAAATCACCCTTGACGAAGTGCTCCCACAGTTCTTCGACATACTTGCCGTGCTGCGGGTGTTCGATGTCGATGTCGACGCTCTTGGCGAGCTTCTTCAGCTCGGCGATCGGAGTCTCTGGCGTGATCTCTCGCCCGCAGGCCTTTGAGAGGCTTTCGAACATCGAGATTCTTGGCCATTCGCCGCCGAGGTCGTTGATCGTGCCGTCTTCGAGAACAACCTGATGGGTGCCGAAGACGTCCATGGCTGCGTTCTGAATCAACTTCTGGGTGAGGTCGGCGATCGAGTTGTAGTCGCCGTAGGCCTCGTAGGCCTCGAGCATTGCGAACTCTGGGCTGTGGGTGCGGTCGGCGCCTTCGTTTCTGAAGTTGCGGTTGATTTCATAGACCCGGTCGATGCCGCCGACAACAGCGCGCTTGAGGAATAGCTCGGGGGCGATGCGCAGGTAGAGCTCGGTGTCGAAGGCGTTCGAGTGGGTCTTGAACGGACGCGCGCTGGCACCACCGTGGATGGTCTGAAGCATCGGAGTTTCGATTTCGAGGAATCGGTCTTCGGTGAAGGTCTTGCGCATGCTGGCCATGACCTGGGCGCGGATCTTGACGACCTCGCGGGCGCGATCGCGAACGATTAAGTCGAGGTAGCGGTGGCGAACGCGAAACTCTTCGCCGAGTTCGTTGTGCAGGTTCGGTAGCGGGCGAATGGTCTTGGCGGCCATCTTCCAGCTGTTCACCAGGATGCTGAGCTCTCCTCGCTTCGACGTGATTACCTCACCGTCGACGAATAGGTGATCGCCTAGGTCGACTAGTTCTTTGAAAAGTTCGAGTTGTTCTTCGCCGACCTTGTCGAGGCTGAGCATGGCCTGGATGCGCTCTCCAGAGCCGGCCTGAAGGGTTGCGAAGCAAAGCTTGCCGGTGTTGCGCTGGAACATCACGCGGCCGGCAATGCCAACTATTTCGCCGGTCGAGACGTCGGCCTCGAGGTCTGGGTGAGCGGCACGAACGGCGTCGATGGTGTGAGTTATTGGGAGGGCAACCGGGTAGGCGTCGTTCAATTTGTTCAGACGCTCGCGCTTTTCGAGACGAATAGCGATCTGCTCAGGCAGGTCTTCGTACTCGAGTTCTTCGCTCATCGGTTCGGCTCCGTTAGTTCAATTTCTAGGTTGTCGATCAAGCGGGTGTCGCCGACCTTTGCCGCAACAATGGCCAGAGCCTTGCCGCGAAAGTCATCGTTGACCGGTCTGAAGATTTCTGGGTCAACAACCGCTATGTAGTCAAGTTTAGTCTCGGGGGTCGAGTCGATGAGGGTGCGCGCGGCTTCGATTGTGAGGCTGAGCGGTTGGCGCAGGGTTTTGAGTGCTTTGTAGAGCGCGGTGGCCGAGGTTTTTTGTGATTCGGTGAGGTAGCGGTTGCGGCTGCTCATGGCCAGCCCGCTCGGTTCGCGATGGGTTGGCGCGGTTACGATTTCGGTGTCTTTGTAGAGCGCTCCGGCGAGCTTTTTGATCATGAACAGTTGTTGGGCGTCTTTGGCGCCGAAAACGGCGGCGTCCGGTTGCGCCAGGTCAAACAGGCGGCCGACAACCGTGAGCACGCCGTCGAAGTGGCCAGGGCGGCTCGCGCCTTCGAAGGTTGAGCCGACTACGCCAGCACGTTGCTCGCGAACGCCCTCGGGTGGGTAGATTTCTTCGACGCTCGGTGCGAACAAGACGTCCACATTCTTGGTCTCGAGAAGTTTGGCGTCCTCGTTTAGGGTTCTCGGGTATTTGTCGAAGTCCTCATTGGCGCCGAACTGCTTCGGGTTTACGAAGACGCTGACCACGACGACGTCGGTCTTTTGCCGAGCGAGGTCGACCAGGGTCAGGTGGCCTTCGTGCAGGGCGCCCATGGTTGGCACGAACGCGATAGTTTTGCTGGCGGCCTTGGTTTCTTGAACGAATGCTTCGATTTCGGCGGCGGTGTGAATCAGCCTCATAGCGCCTCTGGGTCGAGAGGTTGGTGGCCCTCGGCGAGCGCTTGTTCGACGGCGGTTCTCACCACTGGCGCAAGCAGAGCGCGCGGGTTTTCAACGCCGGCCTCTTCGAGAAGCCCGATTGCCTGGTTGACCACCATCGCCGAGAAGCTAGAGGCCACCGAATAGGCTTCGGCATATTTGGCGCGGGCTTCTTCTTCGACGATCACGGGTTCACCGCCCATTTCGATAACCAATGCCTGGGCAATCGGCAGGGCGATCTTCGGGGCGCTGACCGCGAAGTAGGCGTCTGGCAGCTTGATTAGGTCGACGCTGGTGCCGGTGAAGCGCATGGCGGGGTGGATTGCCAGTGGGATTGCGCCCTGGGCTGTGGCTGGCGATAGAACCGAGTAGCCGTATTCGGGCGAGGTGTGGGCGACTATTTGGCCCGCGTGCCAGAGGCCCGCTTCGGCGAAGCCGTTCACCGTTGGCAACAGCTCGGCGTCGGGTATTGCCAGAAGGATCAAGTCGGCGGTTTGCAGGATCTCGGCTACGTCCATCAGTGGCACCTCTGGAAGCATCGCCTCGGCGCGTTCACGGTTCTCTTGGCTGACCGCGGTGATTCCGACAATCGCGTGACCGGCGCCGGCTAGGGCGAGGCCGAGGATCACCCCGACCGGGCCAGCGCCAATGATGCCTACGCTCAGTCGGCCGTTGGCACTCACGCTGGGGTGCCTTCGATGGTGTCATTCAGGTCGGGTGGAATCCTGAACAGGTACTCGACCACGACAGCGATTACCGTCGTGACCAGGGCAGCAGCGGCTCCCAGGATTGAAAAACCTATTGCGGGAGTGATGGTCGGTAACGTCAGTTGCACCAGCAGAATGCCGATGTGCCAACCCAAGAACAGCGAGCCCGCAATCGAGGTCGCCTTAGCGAGCACAACCACCCTGAACGCGTAAAGCGGCGGAACTCGTTTAACGTTTTTGGTCGCCTCTTTGAGCGCCTTGCGGTAGCGGGCCATTGGGATCGCCAAAAACCCGAGAGCGATTCCGACCGAGAACAGCGTTATCGGCAGGTTTATTGGTGAAACGGGGACGGCGAAGCCGCGAGTCACGAAGGCGTGGGCTAGGACAAACGCGAAAACGGCGGCGGCGATCAGGCATGTGGCGAGTGACCAAATCTTGGTTGGCTTCATCACGCCTCCCAAACTTCGCCGAGGTATGAGGCTGCCAGTTCGACTACTCGGCCACGGCCGGGAATCACGGCATCTGGTTGCATCAGCGACCAAGGGGTCAAGACGAATGAACGCTCGTGAGCTCTTGGGTGGGGAATCGTGAGTGTTGCGGTTCGCTGGTGATGGTCACCGAAGGTGATGATGTCGATGTCCAGAGTTCTAGGGCCCCAGCGCACGTCGCGGGTTCGCCCGGCAGCCGCCTCGATTCCTCGGGTCGCTTCTAGAAGTTGCTCAGGCGTGAGCTCGGTTTCGATCTCGATGACACCGTTTAGGTAACGAGGGGCGGTTTCGTCGATTCCAGATTCGGTAACGGCGAAGGATTCGACCAGGGGCGAGGTTGCGGTGACTGCTATGCCCGGGGTTTTGCCTAGCGCTTCGATGGCTTCGGTGATCTGCTCGCGCGGGTCACCGAGGTTGCCGCCGAGCGCAAGAATCGCACGCATTGGTCTAGTTTTCTCGCTTGGCTTTGACCGTCACCGAGACGTCTTCGAAGTCGTAAGGAATCGGCGCGTTCGGCTTGTGGACGGTGACTTTGGCCTTGGTGATCATGCCGCTGAGCGAACCGCCGCCGTAGTTCATGATCAGGTCGAGCAGGCGCTGGGCCAGGGTTTCGAGAAGGTCGACTGGATTGTTCTTGACGTTTTCGACAATCGCCTTGGCTAGGTCGCCGTAGTGAACGGTGTCGCCGAGGTTGTCTGTGAGAGTTGCCTTGGGCGAACCGACCCAGACGGTTGCGTCGATGTAAAAGTCTTGGCCGTTTTGGCGCTCGAAATCAAAAACTCCGTGGTGCGCGAAAACCCTCAACCCCTTGATCGAGATCTTCTGGGCCATGATCACGCCTCTTTCGCTTGGTGTAGCGCCGAGACAATGCTAATCGCGTCTTCGGTGGCAACCACGTTGTGAACCCGAACGCCCCAGAGTTTGCGCTGCATGAGCAGAGCCGTGAGCACCGCGGTGGCGAGGTCGCGCCTGCCGTTGTCGGCTTCGGACGGCGCTTCTGGAGCTATCGCGCCGGCGATGAAACGCTTTCGGCTCGCGCCGACCAAGATTGGCAGACCGAGGCTTTCGAGTTCGTCTAGGCGGGCGACAAGCTCCCAGTTCTGCTTCAGGTCTTTGGCAAAGCCGAGACCCGGGTCAATCACGATCTTGTCGCGATGAATGCCAGCCGAAATCGCTTTGTCGACCTGAAGTTGCAACTCGGCCGAGACGTCTTTGGCGATGTCCTCGTATTCGTGCTGGCTGGCGGCCCCTCTGTCGTGCCCACGCCAGTGAGAAATCACGATGGTCGCTCCGCTTTCGGCGGCAACCCTGAAAATTTCGCTGTCGGCCAGCCCGCCCGAGACATCGTTGATGATGTCGGCGCCGGCCTCGACCGCCGCCCTTGCGGTTAGCGCGTTCATGGTGTCGATGCTGACCAGAACGCCGAGTTCGGCCTTTATGGCTCGAATGATCGGGACTACCCTGGCGATTTCTTCTTGAATCGGAACTCGCTCGGCGCCGGGCCTGGTCGACTCACCACCGACGTCGATGATGTCTGCCCCGCCAATGGCAAGGACGCGAGCGTGATCGAGTGCTGTTTCTAGGGTGTCGTGTTGGCCACCGTCGCTAAAAGAGTCTGGGGTGACATTGAGCACACCCATGATTAGTGGCCGGTGGAAGCTCATTTCGAGATCAGACCCATTACTTCGGCTCTGGCCACAGGGGTCGAGTAGACGCCTCGGGCGGCCATAGTCACGGTGTTTGCTTCGGGTTGTCTGGCTCCGCGCGAGACCACGCAGTGGTGTCTGGCTTCGATTACCACTACGACGCCTTTGGCGTCGAGACCGGTTTCGATTGCGTCGGCAATCTGAGCGGTCAGGTTTTCTTGAAGTTGCGGCCTAGCGCCAATGATCTCGACCACCTTCGGAAGGCGGCCGAGGCCAACTACTCGCTCCCCTGGCAGGTAGGCGATGTGAGCGACTCCGGTGAAAGGGAGCAGGTGGTGCTCGCAGATCGAAACGAAGTCGATGTCTTTGAGAATCACGACTTCGTTGTGTTCGGCAGGCATGGTTTCTTGAAGAACCGTTAGCGGGTCTTGACCAATGCCTTTGAAGAACTCGGAGTAGGCCTCGGCAACTTTTTGCGGGGTTGCCTTTAACTCGGCGCGGTTAGGGTCTTCGCCGATGGCGTTGATTATTTCAACGACAGCGGCTTCGACCCTCGCGCGATCAAACAAACTACTTGGTCTTTTTCTTAGGAACCGCGATCGGGCCAGCCTTGACGGGGCGGGTCTTCTTGCTGAGCCACTGGGTGCGCTTCGGCAACTTCTTCACCGTCTTGAAGATCTTCGCGATCTCCTCGTGGTTCAGGGTCTCCTTTTCGAGGAGCTCCTTGGCCAGGGTGTCGAGCACCTTGCGGTTTAGGTTCAGAGCCTTGTATGCCTCGTCCTGAGCGCTGTCGAGAATCGCACGAATCTCGGCGTCGATCACCTGAGCGGTCGATTCGCTGTATTCGGAGCGGTGGCCCATGTCGCGGCCGATGAATACCTCTGCACCGTTAGCAAATGAAACCGAACCGAGGTTCGACGAGAAGCCGTATTGAGTGACCATCTGGCGGGCGATGGTCGTCGCCTTCTCGAAGTCGTTCGAGGCACCGGTGGTTGGGTCGTGGAACACGATCTCTTCGGCAACGCGGCCACCCATCGCCCAGGCGATTTGGTCGAGTAGCTGGTTGCGGCTTATCGAGTAGCGGTCTTCGAGTGGCATGACCATCGTGTAACCGAGTGCGCGACCGCGAGGAAGAATCGTGATCTTGGTGACCGGGTCGCTGTAGTTGAGCGATGCGGCAACAAGTGCGTGACCTGCTTCGTGGTAAGCGGTGTTCAGGCGTTCTTGGTCTTGCATGAGACGCGACTTCTTCTGCGGCCCGCCGATGACTCGGTCGATCGCTTCGTCGATTGTCGAGGCAAGGATCTCTTTTTGGTCTTGGCGAGCGGTCAGCAGGGCTGCCTCGTTCAAGACGTTGGCTAGGTCGGCACCGGTGAAGCCAGGTGTGCGGCGCGCGACAACCGTGAGGTCGACGTCTTTGCCCATCGGCTTGCCCTTGGCGTGCACGGTGAGAATCTGCTCGCGACCCTTGAGGTCTGGAGCGCTGACGCCGATCTGGCGGTCGAAGCGGCCAGGGCGAAGCAAGGCTGGGTCGAGCACGTCTGGGCGGTTGGTGGCCGCAATCAGAATCACGTTGGTGCGGGTGTCGAAGCCGTCCATCTCAACCAAGAGCTGGTTCAAGGTCTGCTCACGTTCGTCGTTGCCGCCACCGATACCGGTGCCGCGCTGGCGACCGACTGCGTCGATCTCGTCAACGAAGATGATCGCGGGAGCGCTCGCCTTGGCCTGGTTGAACAGGTCGCGAACACGCGAGGCGCCAACACCGACAAACATTTCAACGAAGTCTGAACCCGAGATGCTGAAGAACGGAACGCCGGCTTCACCGGCTACGGCCTTAGCGACCAGGGTTTTACCGGTTCCCGGAGGGCCGTAGAGCAAAACACCGCGAGGGATCTTGGCGCCAACGGCGAGAAACTTTTCTGGGCTCTTCAAGAAGTCTTTGATCTCTTCGAGCTCTTCGATTGCTTCGTCTACGCCAGCGACGTCGGCGAAGGTCACGGTGCTGGTCTCTTTGTTGACCAGCTTGGCTCGTGACTTACCAAAGTTCATCACTCCACCGCCGCCCGAGCTGGCGCGGCTGGTCAAGAACCAGAAGATGAAACCGATGAAAATGAATGGCGCGATGCTGCCTAGTAGCGAGATGTACCAGGGTGAACTCGGGTTTGCGTCGTCGAAGCCTTTGGTGAGCTTGGCCTGTGCGATTGCGTCGGTGACAGCCACGCCGCGTGAGAACGAGAAGAAGAACTGCACGTCTTTGGTCTTGTATTTATCGTCGGCCGAAACCAGTTTTAGGTCGACTCGTTGGTCGCCGTCGTAAACCACTGCCGAGGCAACCTTGCCCGACTCGAGCAGGCTCAGACCGTAGGAGGTGTCTACCTTTTGGTAGCTGGGTGCGCCGGTTAGCGAAAAGCCAATGAACATTGCGACCAGGGCCGCCAAGATCCAGACAGCTGGACCGCGAAGTATGCGTTTTAGATTCATATTGTTTTAAGACTACCCGCCCGTAGTGACACTAAAAAGGTTTGTTCGCCCTAGGAGTAGACGGCCGGCGAGAGGATCGCGACCCCGCGAAGGGTGCGATAACGCTCGGCGTAGTCCAGCCCGTAACCAACCACGAATTCGTTCGGGATATCGAAGCCGACCTGCGCCACCTCAACATAGACCTTTGCCGCGTCGGGCTTGCGAAGCAAGGCGACGATTTCTACCGAGGCAGCCCCGCGAGCCTTGAGGTTTGCGATTAGCCAAGACAGCGTGAGACCCGAATCGATGATGTCTTCGACGATCAGAATGTGACGACCGAGGATGTCGGCGTCCAAGTCTTTAAGGATTCGAACCACGCCAGACGACTGGGTGCCCGAGCCGTATGACGAAACAGCCATCCAGTCCATTTGCACAGGAATCTGGATTGCGCGCGAAAGGTCGGCCATGAACATCACGGCACCCTTGAGCACGCCAACCAAGAGCAGGTCTTTGCCTGCATATTTGGTGTCGATTTCGGCGGCCAATTCGGCGACGCGCTGATCAATTTGTTCGGCGGTGACTAGCACCTCGGTGATTTCACCGGCAACCTTGTCGAGGTCCACTTAGCAGGCTCCTGGCTTGAGAGTTTTGGTGGTTTTTAGTTCGAGCGCTTCGCCCTTGCGTACTACTCTAACCCCTGGCAGAGTCAGCTCCTTCTGCCCGTGCCAATCATCGATTAGCTCGTTGACGGCGAGGACGTGGACGCGCTGAGGTCGCGAACCGAACACCTCGAGAGCGTGCTTAATTACCCTAAAGCGCAGTGCGTTTGGGAGAGCCGCGAGTGAGGCCACCGGAAGAGTCATCGAGGTAGAACCAAGCGTCGCCATCGAGTGGTATTCGGCGAGCGCCAGCTCTTCAAGGTAGTCGGCGTCTTCGCGCAGCTGCTCGGCAGTCCGGTTCAGAGCCTCGGCTACCCCCGGCCCGAGTTCTGCTTCTAAAACGGGCAAGACGTTTTCACGAACTCGAACCCTGGTGAACTTTTCGCTCTTGTTGTGCGGGTCGTGCCACGGGTCGAGGTCGACGCTAGCTTCGAGGGTGATAGCCCGGGTTAGCCCGAGCAAGGGTCGAAGATACCGACCGTTCGACTTCGCCATGCCGCTTAGGCTGCGCGCGCCCGAGCCCTGAGTGAGCCCGAGTAGCACCGTTTCGGCCTGATCGTTGAGGGTGTGGCCGAGTAGAACGTATTTGGCACCGAGTTCATTGGCAACGTCGTCAAGCGCCTGATACCTGGCCTCGCGGGCAGCCGCCTCGCTCGTGCCCTGCACGGTCACCTGCCGCACGATCACGGTTTCGAAACCGAGTGCGGCAAGCTTTTCGGCGGTGTTTCGGGCCACCTCAGTCGAGACTGCTTGAAGCTGGTGATCGACAATCACGGCACCGATTTTGAGCTCTAAGCGTGGACCTTCAAAGGCCAAACCGGCGGCGAGCGCCAGTGAGTCTGGCCCGCCAGAGACGGCAACCAGCACCAAGTCGTCTTTCGAGGCCTCGGCGAGCGCATCGCGCACGGCGGAGCGAACCTGCGCAACTGCCGGCGTGAGTCTAGGTCGCATCGAAATCCTTGGGTAATCTTGTTACAAGTAAGCCTATTGAGGAGAAACAGTGTCGCACGACGTCGTTATCGAGATTCCCCGCGGAAGCCGCAACAAATTTGAAGTCGACCACGCAACCGGTCGTGTTCACCTTGACCGCGTGCTGTTCACCCCATTCGTCTACCCGGTCGACTACGGCTACTTCGACAACACCCTCGGTGGCGATGGCGACCCGCTAGACGCGCTAGTTCTGCTCGAATACCCGGTCTTCCCGGGTGTAGTCGTGAACGTTCGCACTGTCGGCGTCCTAGAAATGGAAGACGACGGCGGCATCGATGAGAAGCTCATCTGCGTTCTGACCAAAGACCCTCGCTGGGAGCACATCCAGGACATCGAGGACGTACCAGCCCAGATCAAGAACGAGATCCGTCACTTCTTCGAGCACTACAAAGACCTAGAGCCTGGCAAGTGGGTCAAGGTTGGTGACTGGAAGGGCCGCGAGGTTGCCGAACGTCTAATCGTCGAATCTATTGAGCGACTAAAAACTCAAAGTCACTAAAGTCTCAGCGAGCTGTAGCTCTATGCGGTTGGCCTTCCGGCGTATCTAAAAAGATGCCATCCGTGGCGAACCGAAACAATGCGCACGACTGCACCCGGGTGCGGGGCTTCGAGCATCAGATCATTGCCCAGGTAGATCACAACGTGAGCCTTGTCGCCATCAAACGCGCTCTCGCTCGAGTACCACATCAGGTCTCCGCGCTGGATATCCTTTAGCGGGATCAGTTTCTGCTGGCGAGCCATTTCGCGGAACTGGTTGGTCGCCGAGTGTGTGCCGATATAGATTCCTGCTGCTGCATACGCGCCCTTGGTGATACCCGAGCAGTCCCAAACGTTCGGACCCATTCCGCCCAGAACGTAGATTTCGCCAAGTTGCTTCTTCGCAAAGGCAATCGCAGTTTCAACCTTCGCGGTGTCTGGGTCACCAACCGAGTAAAGCTCTGGGGCCGTCATGTCGGCCGAACCCTGGTTATCGGCAGCATCACGAGCAAGTCCATCGGCTCGAAGTCTGGCGAGCTCAACCGAGGTCTTTTGCAACGAGGCGAGTTGAACCGCAAAGGTTCTCATTAGGGCTTTGTTCTGGTTTACTTTGGCGGTCAGCACGTCGGCGGCACGCTGGGCTGTGTCGTAAGCGCGCCTTGCCCTGGCAGCCTTGGCGGCGAGGTCTGCCTTAGCCACCTTGAGTTGCGAGTTGAGAGCCTCGGCGAATTTCTGAGTTTGAACCGATCGCTGGTAGATGGTTTCGCTGCTCTGAGCCACGCGCTCTTGAGCCCCGAGCTGGTAGAGCAGGTCATCGGCCTTGCCGGAGTTCAAAAACAGATTCAACGAGGTGCCCGAGGCGCCTGCTCGATACATTTGGGCGGCGATTCTGCCGAGCTGCTTTTTGGCCGAATCGGCTTGAGCGTTCGCCGAATCGGCTTGACCCTGAAGAATCCTTACCTTGGCCGCGACCTGATCTACCTGAACCTGAGCTTGGTTGTAGACCTCACCCTTTTGCTGGGCGACCATCGATAGAGCAGCCTCGTCTACCGCGAGCGCTGCGATAATTTTGTCGAATCTTGCGATTAGCTTTTTCTTTTTTGTCACGTTGTGCTTGGCCGCATCGACCTCGCCCTGAGTCGGGTAGTTATTGGGGGCCGCCCAAGATTGCACGCTTACCAGACCGGTTGTGAGCAGCGCAAAGACCGCGAAAATCGCGGAAACGCGCAGTCGCAGTCTCGGGCTCATGCTTCTAGTTAACCCTGAGGTTGCTAAAACACCCAGTAAGCAAGTAATCTTGGCTCTTGGTGCTATGAAGTAACTCTTTGTAGGCCCCATCGTTTAGTGGCCTAGGACACCGCCCTTTCACGGCGGCAGCACGGGTTCGAATCCCGTTGGGGTCACCAAGGTGATGGTTTTATAGCAACAAGGTCCTGTAGCGCAGTTGGTTAGCGCGCCGCCCTGTCACGGCGGAGGTCGCGGGTTCAAGTCCCGTCAGGATCGCAAGGCAACGAAAGTTGTCGATGGCTCTGTAGCTCAGTTGGTAGAGCGAACGACTGAAAATCGTTAGGTCCGCGGATCGATGCCGCGCGGAGCCACGAAAAGTCCCGAATATCGCGTTCGGGACTTTTTGCTTTCTTGTAAGAAACTATTTAGAGCAACCGATATCGAAAGAGAAAAATGACTAAAACTCGTAATCGCTGGATCGGCCTCGTCTTCATTTCGATGGCTATTTCGCTCGTCATCATCGACGGCACAATCGTCAACACAATCTTCCCCAAGGTCATCGAGACATTGAAGCTCACTTCGACCCAGATTCAGTGGGTTCAGGAGAGCTACGTTCTCATCTTCGCTTCTCTCCTATTGGTCTGGGGTTCGGTCGCCGACCGCATCGGTCGCAGGCGCTTACTCATCATCGGTATTTTGATCTTCGTTGCTGCCTCCGTTTGGGCTGGTTTTTCGGTCGATGCAAACGGCATGATCCTCGCCCGCATTCTTCAGGGAATCGGTGGTTCGATGGTGCTACCAACAACCCTCTCGCTCGTGAACGCTAACTTCCAAGGCAAAGAGCGTGGAATCGCGTTTGCCGTTTGGGGTGCAACCATCGGTGGCATGGTTGCCGTTGGCCCGGTATTGGGTGGCTGGCTAGCAACTAGCTTCGGCGACGAGGGTTGGCGCTGGGCTTTCAACATCAACCTTCCGTTGGGTCTCCTGGTTGTTGCCGGTCTCGCCTACTGGGTAGCCGAATCTAAGCAGGATCACCGCGAGGGTGGCATCGACGTCGTCGGTGCGGGTATCTCTGTGGTCATGTTCCTCACCTTGGTGTTCGGTCTGATTGAAGGACGCGTCTACGGCTGGTGGCTTGTAAACCAGAACCAGTTCGCAATTGGCGACTTCAAGTGGGCGACCGAAGGCATCTCGATCATTCCCATTTCGCTTGCGATTTCGGCTCTCTCATTCACGGCCTTCGTCCTCTGGGAGCGTGCGCGCGATCGGGCACACAAAAACGTTCTGCTAGACCTAGACCTGTTCCGAATTCGTTCGTTCCGTAACGGTTCGATCGCCGCCCTGATCATCTCGATGGGTGAGTTTGGAATCCTGTTCGCTATTCCTCTTTGGCTACAAAACGTCCAGGGACTTAGCCCAATCGACTCAGGCTTGGTGCTTTTGTGGCTCGCCGGTGGTGCGTTCGTAGCTTCGGGTATCTCTGGTGGCCTCAGCGGAAAAATTTCGCCGGTTACCGCGGTTCGAGCCGGTGCGATTCTTGAAACCCTGGCTGTTGCTGGCATCGCACTCGTGGCCACGCCAACCGCAACCTGGGGCTCCTTTGCCCCGTTCCTATTTGTCTACGGACTGGGTATTGGTATGGCAACCGCACAGCTAACCGGTGTGATCATGGTCGATGTTCCGATGGAGAAAGCCGGGCAGGGCTCTGGCTCGCAGAGCACCGTTCGTCAGATTGGTTCGGCTCTAGGCATCGCCGTGTTGGGAACCCTGTTGTTCAGCATCACCACCTCGAGCGTTACCGACAACTTGAAGAACACCACCGTTCCACCAAATTGCACGTTCGAACTTCCGGACGCCGTGGTTGACAGTGCCGGTGGCGTGATTCCTGCACTCGAAATGTGCGGCAAGGATGTTCAAACCGCTGCCGCAAACGGCTTCACCTCCGGTGTCAGCGGTTCGGCTTGGGCTGCTGCTGGATTCTTGGCACTAGGTGCAATCTCGACCCTGGGTCTCGGTTCAGCTGCCGAGCGCAAAAAGAAGGCTAAGAAGGCCTAGAGGTTCGCTTCTGACCAAACGCGAATGGCTTCACCGATGAACTCGGTGAGGCCTTTTGCCTTAACTTCATAAAACTCGGTGAAGCGCGGGTCGGCTGAATACATTTCGCCGAGCGCGATGTATTGCTCGCGGGTCGGGCTCCAGAACAGGCACACCCAGTCGTGGTGCGCTTTGACCAGAGCCTGGACCCGGTCGGCGTCTACGGGTAACCCTGAGAGAAACAGCGGCGCTAGCTCATCGCGAATTATCTCGCCTTGATTTGCTGCCTCCGACTGTTGCGAATCGGTCAGTAACCCGAAACGCTTAACCGAAGCGCGATATTCGTTGGCCCAGAGGGCCTCGGCTTCTTTGGCGTAAGGGTTCTCAATCACGAGAAGAGCCTACCTTTTAGGAGTAAAGTCTCTCTTTGTGAATAATTCTTTAAAACCAAAAAGGCTTCTGCTCGGCAAGCGCCTCTCCACCCAAAAACTTGAAGGCGAACTACTGCCCAAAGTAATCGCGCTTCCGATCTTCTCGAGCGACCCGTTGTCGTCGGTCGCTTATGGCCCGCAAGAGCTTTTGATGATTCTCACACTGGGTGGGGTTTCGTTCCTTTCGTTTGCTCCGGGCATCGCCGCTGTCGTCGTCCTCTTGCTGACCATCATCATCCTCAGCTACCGTAAGGTTATTGCCGCCTACCCTTCGGGTGGTGGCGACTACGAGGTGGCTAAGAAGAATATCGGTGAGCGCTCTGCGCTGATCGTCGCCTCGGCCCTTTTGCTCGACTACGTGATGACAGTTGCCGTATCGATTGCTGCGGGCACAGACAACCTGATTTCGGCATTCCCCGAGATCGCTCCGTTCCGAATCGAAATTGCCATCGGCTTTGTGGTCTTGCTCTGCGCAATCAATCTGCGCGGAGTTCGCGAATCTGGCGGCGCTTTTGCGGTGCCTACCTACCTATTCATCTTTAGCGTCCTGACCATGATAGCCACAGGTTTTGTGAAGTTAGCCATGGGCGCCGACATGACCGCGCCTTCGGCTCAGTACCAACTGAACGAGGACTACGCCCGAACGTTCACATCAACAGGCATCTTGGTGGTGCTCCTGATTCTCCGCGCATTCGCGTCCGGTTCGGCCGCGCTAACCGGTGTCGAGGCAATCGCCAACGGTGTCCCGGCGTTCCGCGAGCCAAAGGTCAAGAACGCTCAGAAGACCATGGCCTGGATGGGCCTCTCGGCAATCGTGATGTTCTCGGGCATCATCTTCTTTGGGCTGCACAGCAAGATCCAATACCTCGAAAACCCGATGGAGCAGATTGGCCATAGCCTCACCGACCCTCAGCAATCGGTTCTCGCCCAACTTGGTGTGGCAATTTTCGGTCAGGGCAGCTTCATGTTCTACATGTTGCAGTCAACCGCGGCCGCGATTTTGCTCTTGGCAGCAAACACCGCCTTCAACGGGTTCCCACTACTGAGCTCGGTGCTCGCCAAAGACAAGTACGCACCTAAGGCCCTTCTGACTCGAGGCGACCGCTTGGTCTTCTCAAACGGAATGCTCTCGTTGACGCTCGCCGCGGTAGTTCTGCTACTGGTCTTCAAGGCAGATGTCTCTTCGCTAATCCAGCTCTACGTCCTCGGTGTTTTCACCTCGTTCACGGTTGGCCAAATCGGTATGTTGCGCCACTGGAAGCGCGGCAAGGCCGACGGCTCGATCTCTGCCAAAGACGCCCTCAGTGGACGCCTAATTAACGGCGTAGGCGCGACGATGACCGCTTCGGTTCTCGTTATCGTGACCCTGACCAAATTCACTCACGGCGCGTGGTTGGTTTTCATCATCATGCCGACCCTCTACTGGGTGATGTACAACACCGGACGCTACTACAAGACGATCGAAGCCGAGATCGCGATCGATGAGCACACCGAGTTTGGCTCGAAGGGCGACTACGCGGTGGTCTTGATGGACAAGCTCAACAAGCCGCAGCTCAAGGCCCTCGACTACGCGCTCTCGAGCAAGCACAACCGCATCGACGTGGTTCACATCGCCGTCGACCCGGATCGTGCAACAGCCTTCGAAAAGGAGTGGAAGAAGTTCGGGATCAAGGTTCCGCTAAAGATCATCGACTCCCCTTACCGCGACTTCACGGCTCCGCTGACCGAGTACCTTGAAGACCACCGAGCCCGTTACGGCAGCGAGCGCATCGCCGTCTACCTGCCGAAGCTGATCGTTGGCCACTGGTGGGAGCACATCTTCCACAACCACCGCGCGAACCGCCTGCGCAAGCGTCTGCTCTACATTCGCGGCGTCATGGTCACGCTCGTGCCTTGGAGGCTTGAGTCGGCAGAACGCTTCAACCCATTCGACCGCAAGTCGATGCCCGGCGACGTTCGCCGAGGCGAGTCGGTTCGCCCGAAGTTGCGTCGCCACCCGGAGGCGGCCAAGGCCAAGAACTCGGTGTTCCACATCAAGTCCGACGCCGACAAAGATTAGATGCCTAAAGAGTTGCCGACCACTGCGCTGGTGTTCCTAGGTGGAGCACTAGGCAGTGGTCTTCGCTTTTCTTTCGGTTTGCAAATCGAACCACTGCAGTTGCTCTTTCTAGTCAATCTGCTCGGCACGCTTTTGCTCGGAGTCGTAAACGGCAAAACCTGGCCGAGCTGGGTTCACCCACTAGTTGGCACCGGAGTTGCCGGTGGTTTCACGACTCTCTCTGGGCTTTCGCTGTTCCTAAACGAACACCTCGCAACCGACCCGCTGGCAACCTTGGTGCCGATCGCGGTCATGTTTGCCCTCGGCTTCGTCGCCCACTGGGCCGGAATGAAGTTGGCGGTGATCTGGCGATGAATAATCTCGCTTGGGTCTGCGTCCTAGGTGGTTTCGGAGCAGCCGCTCGCTACCTGCTCGCAAAGTGGGACGGCTTGCTGCCCTGGGGAATCCTGCTCGGCAACTCGATTGCCGCGGTTGTTGCCACCATCGCTCTTCAAGGAACCCTCAGCGTGATGCTGGTCGCCGGTTTGGCAGGCGGGTTGTCAACCTTCTCGACCCTGATCGCCCAAACTTCGGGGCTCTGGGTCAAATCTAAGCCGCGAGCCGCAGTAAATCTGGCGCTCAACCTGGTTATTCCTTGCACAGTTTCTGTTGCGTGCGGGTTGCTCATCTCCTGACTGCTAAAATAACCGCAGGATTTCTCATCACCCCAACCTGTTAAGGGGGCTCGCCATGGGGCGTGGTCGTCAAAAAGCTAAGAACACTAAAGTCGCACGCGAGCTGAAGTACTTCAGCCCAAACACCGATCTTTCCGCACTCGAAAAAGAGTTGGCGGTGGCCCCGGCCAACACCGGAGAGCCAGACTACGAAGACAAGTGGGCCGACCTCTACGAAGACGAGCTTGACACCGAAGAGAATGTCGAGGAGGGTAGCGCTGCCGCAGGCGAGGCCGAAGACGACGTAGACCCAGAGTCAGAGTCAGAGTCAGACGAAGAAAACTAGCTTCCGTAAGAGCCGGTGAGGCGCACAGCGCCACCGTCAGTGCCTTTGGCACCCTGAACCCAACCATCTAGGTTCTCAGGCTGCTGGGCCACCACACCGAGCTTCCAGCCACCAATTGCGGCCGCTATTTCATCAGCCTTGTCGGCTGCAACCACGAGCGCCTGGCCGAGGCCGAGGTTCCAAGTGCCCTCGACCGATTCGAGCGAGAACCCGCCCCAACCAGCAAGCACCGTGAATACGTCGTTTGGGGTCCAGGTGGAACGCTCAACCTCGAGAGCAACGCCTTGAGGCAGCACGCGAGCGAGATTAGCGGCGATGCCGCCACCGGTGATGTGGCTCATCGAGTGCACAGAAGAACCTAGAGGGCCTTCAAGCAGTTCGTTGAGCACACCCGTGTAGAGGCGCGTTGGTTCTAGCAACACCTCGCCGAGGCTTCTTGAGCCAAACTCTGAGACCGACTTGGTGTAGTCAAGCTTTGAATCGCTGATGATCTTGCGGACTAGCGAGTAGCCGTTCGAGTGCAGGCCGCTGGAGGCCATTCCGATGACGACATCGCCAACCTGAACCTTGTGGGCGCCGAGAAGCTTGCTCGCCTCGACCACGCCGGTGGCAGCGCCGGCAACGTCGTATTCGTCTGGGCCGAGAAGTCCTGGGTGTTCGGCCGTCTCGCCACCGAGAAGGGCAACGCCAACCTCTTTGCAGGCGTCCGCGATGCCGCGCACGATGTCGGCGATGCGCTCGGGCACAACCCGCCCGCAGGCGATGTAGTCGGTCATGAACAGGCTCTTAGCGCCCACCACGACGATGTCGTCAACAACCATGCCGACTAGGTCTTGGCCGATGGTGTCGTGCTTGTCGATCGCCTGAGCGATGGCAACCTTGGTGCCAACTCCGTCGGTCGAGGTGGCAAGTAGCGGGCGTTCGTAGCCCTTCAAGAAGCTGACGTCCATCATGCCGGCGAATCCGCCGATTCCGCCAACCACGAGTCCGTTGTGAGTGGCTGAAACCGAGCGCTTCATCAGCTCAACGGCTAGGTCGCCAGCCTCGGTGTCTACTCCGGCTGCGGCGTATGAGTTTTCGCTCACGCCTTTGCCTGTTCGTTCTCGCGCTCAAGCAAATTCTTGCCGAGCCGGTCTTCGGCTGGTAGCTCGATCGGGTATTTGCCCGTGAAACAGGCGGTGCACAGCTCAGACTCTTTTTGATCGGTCGCAGCGACCATGCCGTCTTTACTCAGGTAACCGAGCGAGTCTGCGCCAATGGACTTTCGAACATCGTCGACTCCGATACCGGTGGCGATCAGTTCGGCGCGAGTTGCGAAGTCGATGCCGTAGAAGCATGGCCAGGTGATCGGTGGTGAAGAGATGCGAATGTGGATCTCGGCAGCGCCGGCTTCGCGAAGCATTGCGACCAACGCGCGCTGGGTGTTGCCTCGAACAATCGAGTCGTCGACAACGATGATGCGCTTGCCGCGAATTACCTCTTTTAGCGGGTTCAGCTTGAGGCGAATGCCGAGCTGGCGAATGGTTTGTGAAGGCTGAATAAAGGTTCGGCCGACGTACGCGTTTTTCACCAGACCGTGACCGAACGGGATTCCGGATTCCTGCGAGAAACCAATTGCTGCCGGGGTTCCAGACTCGGGGGTCGGAATAACCAAGTCGGCCTCGACCGGGTATTCGCGTGCGAGCTGGCGGCCCATTTCGACACGAGCGTCATAGACGTTCTTGCCGTTGATCGAGGTGTCTGGGCGAGCAAGGTACACGTATTCGAAAACGCAGCCGGCGCGCTTCATCTCGGCGAACCGAGTCGAACGAAGACCGTTCTCGTCGATAGCGATCAACTCGCCAGGCTCGACCTCGCGAACAAACGAAGCGCCGACGATATCGAGAGCCGCGGTTTCCGAAGCGACGACCCAGCCGCGCTCTAGGCGCCCGAGAACGAGCGGGCGAACACCCTGCGGGTCGCGAGCTGCGTAAAGAGTGGTTTCGTCCATGAACACCAGGCAGAAGGCGCCTTTGACCTTTGGCAACAATTCGAGTGCGGTGGATTCTAGAGTGTGGTCGAGGTCGCCAGCCATCAAGGCGGTCAGCACCGCTGTATCGGTGGTGTTACCGCCGGTGATCTCGTTGTTGTCCTGGTCTGGGTAGCGAACGCTAAGCATCTCGACTAGGTCTGCGGTGTTGGTCAGGTTGCCGTTGTGGGCGAGTGCCACGGTGCCTGCTGAAGTTCGCCCCAGAGTTGGTTGCGCATTACGCCACGAGGACGAGCCGGTGGTCGAGTATCGATTGTGACCAACCGCGATGTGGCCAACGAGGCTTTCTAGCGAGCTTTCGCTGAATACCTGCGAGACCAGGCCCATGTCTTTGTAGACGAGGATCTTCTTGCCATCGGATGTTGCGATACCGGCAGACTCTTGGCCGCGGTGCTGAAGTGCATACAAACCGAAGAAAGTTAGCTTTGCTACCTCTTCACCTGGTGCCCATACGCCGAATACGCCACACTCGTCTTGCGGCCCTTTTTCGTCAGGGAGCAAATCGTGATTTAAGAGGCCGTCGCCACGGATCAAAAGGGTAACCCCGTCTTTTGTTGGTGCGGTTTCTCTATAAGTTTAGCGGCTGACTTCGGCCTTTACGACCTTTGATTTGGTTCGAAGGACGCGGTCAAGAACGACGGCCAGGACGCACCCAAGGCCGGCCCCGAGACCGGCACAAAAAATTATTAGGTAACCGAAAATCGAGGCCCCGGTGGTCTTGGTTGCGAGTGAGTAAAGCACGACTGCGACGATCACACCCAACACCGAACCCGAGATCAGGAACGCGAGAAACTTTGGTGCCTTGCGAATGTTTAGGTCGAGAGTCTTCTTTTTGGCCATGACTTAATTGAACCGCATGAGTGGCAGCAGTTCTGCCAGATCGGCTCTCGTGCCAGAGGCGTGAACCTTGCCGGCGGCAACGGCGTCGGGCCAGGTCAGCTCGCCAAAAGCCAGAGCCAACCAGGTGTCGGCATCGAACTCGACCACGTTTGGCGGCGTTCCACGCTTGTGGGTCAAGCCCTCGATGCACTGCACCGCCCCGAACGGTGGAACCCGAACCTCGACCGCGTTGCCAGGGCGCAAAAAAGTGAGTTCTTCGAGAAGGTAACGAACCGCGGTCGCTTTTTGACTCTCGTCTCCGGCGCGATAAAGCGTGACGGCTTGGAGGCCGTCCTCGGGTTTGATTCTTCTGCGGGGCACTGTTCAATTCTCACAGCCTTTTATCAGCATGAGTTGTTTGACTAACGAAATGACAAATGCGAAGACACTCCTGGTAAAGGTCCCTGCGGTAACCCTTTGGTTCTGGATCATTAAGATTTTCTCGACCACGGTTGGTGAAACTTTAGGTGACACCCTCAACGATGGTTGGGGCTTGGGACTCGTAAAGGCAGCCTATTTAATGCTCGGTGTCTTCGCAGTTCTTCTCGCGATTCAGTTGCTGCTCAAGAAATATGTGCCGGCTGTCTACTGGGCAACAATCATCGCGGTGAGCACTGTTGGCACGTTGCTTACCGACAACCTGCACGACACCTTCGGTTGGCAAAACTGGCAGTCGGCAATCTTGTTTGGCGTGATCCTCGCAGCCGTCTTCGCGATTTGGTGGCTACAGGAGCGCACGCTCTCGATCAAGTCAATCAACACTCGCAAGCGCGAGGCCTTCTACTGGCTCGCGATTCTGGCCACCTTCGGAATGGGAACCGCCGGCGGCGACATCTTCTTGGACGACTTAGGGATGCCACTCACCGTCAGCTCGCTAATGTTCGCAGGAATCATTGCGCTTGTTGCGAACCTTTGGAGAACTAAGACCATTGGAACAGTCTTCGGCTTCTGGGCCGTTTATGTTCTCACTCGTCCACTCGGCGCATCGGTTGGCGACCTACTTTCGCAGCCAAAGCCGGTCGGCTACGGTTTTGACCCAGGCCTGATCAGTTGGATCGCACTCGGTGTGATTGCCGCGCTAACCGCATACCTGAGCTTCACCAAGGTTGACGTAATCACTGAGTAGCCACCTCAGCGGCAGGTTAAACTTGACCCAATGAAAATCTTGGTTTTGGGTTCGGGCGCCAGAGAGCACGCAATCGTCAAAGCGCTCGTGCGCACTGGCACTTCGCGCGCCAATATCGTGGTCGCGCCTGGAAACGCTGGCATCGCCAAAGACGCCACTTGTGACCCGAGCCTCAACATGCTCGAGCCAGCCGAGGTAACCGCATACGCTCTCGCTGGTGCCTTCGAGCTAGTGATTGTTGGCCCAGAGGCCCCACTGATTGCCGGAGTTGCCGACCCACTGCGCGCTGCCGGCATCGCCGTCTTCGGCCCATCCAAGCAAGCCGCTCAACTCGAGGGCTCGAAGTCTTTTGCCAAAGAGGTCATGGCCGCGGCCGGAGTGCCAACGGGCATGGCTCACGAGTGCGCGACGATCGAAGAAGTTATTCGAGCAATTGACCAATTCGGTGCCCCTTATGTTGTCAAGGCAGACGGCCTCGCCGCCGGCAAAGGCGTGATCGTCACGAGCGACCGTGCCGCCGCACTCGAGCACGCCGAGAAGTTCATTCACCAGGGCGTGCTGGTCGAAGAGTTCCTCGATGGCCAAGAGGTCAGCCTGTTCTTCTTGAGCGATGGCAAGACGGTTATGCCGCTAACCCCGGCTCAGGACTTCAAACGTGCGCTGAATCACGATGAAGGCCCAAACACCGGTGGAATGGGCTCATACAGCCCGCTGAACTGGTTGCCAGCTGGTTTCGTTGCCGAGGTTCAGGCCAAGGTTGCCGAGCCGACCATTCGCGAACTCGATCGATTAGGCGCACCTTTTATCGGCCTCCTCTACTGCGGTCTCATCGTTACCGATCGTGGCATCCGAGTCATCGAATTCAACGCCCGCTTCGGCGATCCGGAGACTCAGGTCGTGCTTCGCCGGCTCAACTCCTCGCTCGAAGCCTTGCTGCACAAGAGCGCGACCGGTCACCTCAATTCGATCATCGAGCCAGAGTTCAGCGATCACGTAGCGGTTGCGGTTGTTCTAGCGAGTGAGGGCTACCCAGACACTTCGGCCCCTGATCGTCCTATTCGCGGCATCGAAGAGGCCGAGGTCATCGAAGACGTTGAGGTTTGCGTCGCTGCCGCTCGCGAACAAGCCGGTGAGCTCTATGCCAACGGCGGACGCGTCCTCAGTGTGGTCGCCATCGCCAAGACCTTCCACCACGCCAGGAAACTTGCCTATCAAGGCATCGGCAAAATCAGCCTCGAGGGCTCGCACTTCCGCAGCGACATCGCGAAGAAGGTTGACGAGCATGAGTGACCCGATCGAAATCGAAGGCTGGAATCACATTTACTCGGGCAAGGTGCGCGACCTATACGAGAGCCTCGACCCAGCTCACAGCGATGTGCTGTTGGTTGTCGCCAGCGATCGAGTCAGCGCCTTCGACCACGTTCTAGAGCCTGAGATTACCGGCAAGGGCATTCACCTGACCACACTGACCAACTGGTGGTTTGCTCGCCTCGGAGTGCCAAACCACATCGACAACTCGGTTGCCGTGCCCGCAGTTGTTACTGGCCGAGCAACGGTCGCCAAAAAGCTAAAGATGTTCCCAATCGAGTGCGTCGTTCGCGGCTACATCTCTGGGTCGGGCTGGAAGGAATACCAGGAGCACGGCACGGTCTGCGGAATCAAGCTCCCGGCCGGCCTCACCTTTGGCGCGCAACTGCCCGAACCGATATTCACCCCGGCATTCAAAGCCGAACTCGGCGAGCACGACGAAAATATCAACTTCGAGCGAGTGGTCGAACTCATCGGCATGGAGCACGCAACCGAACTCCGCGAGCTTTCGCTCACAATCTTTAACCGCGCGTCCGAGCTAGCCGAAAAGGCCGGTTTGATTCTGGCCGACACCAAGTTTGAATTTGGCACCGACCCGGCAACCGGAGTCATGACCCTCGGCGATGAAGTCTTGACTCCAGACTCAAGCCGATTCTGGGCCAGGTCGTCTTGGGAGCGCGGCGAGCGCAAAGACTCCTTTGACAAACAAATTGTGCGCAACTGGTTGGCTGACAACTGGGATCAAACCGGCGAACCACCAGCTTTGCCTGCAGAGATTGTTCAACAGACCTCGGCTAAATACGCCGAACTGGTCGAGCGTCTTACTTCTGCTGTTGCTTGAGGTAGTGGACTACCGCGTTAGCGTGACCGTGGCCCATGCCATGCGCGGTCTTTAGCCACTCGACCTGCTCCATGTGCTTGAGCTCTAACTTGCTCGCAAGCAAGTCAAACCAATGCTGCATCGACTTGCCGTAGGTCTTTTCGATCGAGGGAAAGTAGGAGGCTGGGCCTTTTACTTTCTCGGTCACTAGTAACCGTAATAGCTTGACGTAGACGCCATCACACCAATAATGACGCCGTAGATGATCTGGAGGCCGAGGAAGCCCCAACCAATGGCAACGCCCGCGACGGCAAGGCCGCGGCCGCCCTGACCAGTTCGCTTGATCTGGCCGAGTGCAACGTGGCCAAGGATCGCTCCAACCAGCGCCGTGCACCCGAGGATCGAAAGCACGAGACTGGCGATTGCAAGTCCATTGGTTTGTCCCGCTGGAGCAGGCTGTGCGTAGTTAGGAGCTGCTGGAGTAGCCTGCGGGGCAGCCTGAGGTGCTACACCCCTAGGTGTGCCACAGTTTGCGCAGAAGCTGGTTTCGGCCGCAAGAGCGGTTCCGCAATTAGTGCAATTCATAAAAATCCCCTTTGTTGATTCTGATGAAAAGCATAGCGAATCGCGAGTTGCTTAGGCCATCATCTCTCGAACCAGCGGAATCACCTTGGTGCCGTAAAGCTCGATGGACTTCATCAATTTGCTGTGGGGCATCGGGCCGTTGGAGTACTTCAGGTCGAAGCGAGTTGCGCCAACCGAGGTGAGAGCGTGAACGATCTTCTTGGCGACAGTCTCGGGTGAACCGCAGTAGACCGAGCCGTTGTAGGCCTCGTTCAAGAAGTGTTCCTTGGTCATCGGGCCCCAGCCGCGTTCGCGACCGATTCGGCCGAATCCTTCTTGGTAGTGCGGCCATAGCTCTTCGAGAGCCTGTTCGTCGGTTTCGGCGATGTGGCCGGGTGAGTGAATCGAAATCGGCAGCATCGCGTTACCGTGAAGGTCCATTTGCTCTTTATAGAGAACTGCGTATGGGTAGAAGCGCGCTGGGTCGCCGCCAATGATGGCGAGCGCTAGCGGAATGTTTAGTCGCGCGGCGCGAATCACAGATTCTGGGCTGCCACCAACACCAACACGGAGGCCCATGCGACCGCGCTCGGTCTTTGGGTAAACCTCTTGGTTGTTGAGGGTTGGGGTGAAATTGCCTTGCCAGGTGACCGGCTTTTCGTCCCACAGCTTTACCAACAGCTCGAGCTTCTCTTCGAAAAGAGCTGAGTAGTCGCCGAGGTTGTAGCCGAACAGCGGAAACGATTCGGTGAATGAACCGCGGCCTGCTGTTATTTCGGCGCGTCCGTTCGATAGTGCGTCCAGGGTCGCAAATCGCTGGTAGACGCGAATCGGGTCTTCACTCGAAAGTACGGTTACGCCGGTGCCGAGGGTGATGTTTTTGGTGACGGTAGCGATGCCGGCGAGAACTGTGTCAGGCGCTGTGACGGCGAAGTCGTCGCGGTGGTGCTCCCCGATGTTGAAGTGATCGATACCTACTTCGTCGGCGGCAACCGCCTGAGCCACAACGTTTCTGAGTACTGCGCCCGCGGTCATCGGCTTACCGCCGTCGTCAATCGTCATGTCACCGAAGGTGTCCAAGCCAAATTTGAGTTCCGCAATGTTTGTCATGCTTTAAGTAAATACCCTCTTGACGAGTTTTGTTCCATCTAGTGGCGAATAAGTGTTCCGTTGCCATCAAGTGTTGAGTAGTGAATCCAGTCGACGCTCATGGAAGTTTGAGTTACTCCACTGCCAATCTGGTTACCGACGAAGGCTCCGCCCATGGCAACGTTCAGAATTAGGTACTGCTCGGAGTTGAAGACCCAGGTGTTTCCGCCGATTCCGCTCGCCTTCATCTGGTGATATTGAACGCCGTCCAAGTACCAGGTGATCTGGTTTGGGATCCAGTCGATTCGGTAGGTGTGGTAGCCAGTGAAACCTCCGGCAATCGAGGTTGTGCTTCCCTGATTAAGGTAACCGGGACCGTGCAGGGTTCCCCAAAGCATGTTCGGCAGGTCACCCTTCCACTCGGCGATATCGATTTCGCCACACTGCGGCCAGTTCACGCTCGGCTGGTTAGCGCCGAGCATCCAAATTGCCGGCCATTGGCCCTGGCCACCCGATAGCTTGGCGCGCACCTCGATGCGTCCGTATTTGAAGCCGATTTTGCCAAGGGTAATTAGCTTCGCGCTCTTCCAGGTGCAAGTGCCGTAGTAACACGAGTAGTTGTCGCCCGCGACGGTTTTGAGGGCTGGGAGAACGAGGTTGCCCTGGCCATCGGTCTTCGCGGTTGTCGGTAAATACCACTGACGTTCGTTGTTGCCCCAGCCAGGGTTGCCGATGTCGCTGCCGTCGCCCGTGCCAAAAGGTGAGGTGAGGTTGAAGTCCGAAGAATTCACACCGGTTCCGGAGGCCTCGTTGAACTCCTGTGACCAAAGGTATGGAGACGTTGGCGGAGTCGGTGGCACAGCTGTGCCGACGGTTACGGTTTTGGTGCGCGAGGTCAGCACCTTCTTGTTTGCAAACTTGAGCGACTCGATTGCGTAGAGACTAGAACCGTTGTCGCTCGCAAAGGTTTTGAGGGCCGGGGATTTTCCGGTCAAGATCCGATGGCCGGCTAAATACCAGGCGTAAGTTCTGGTTGATTTGAGGTTGGTGACCGCTGGGGTCAAGCGAACGATCACACCTGGCTGGATCGTAGCGGGAATGATTACGGCCTTGACGATTCGAGGCGAGGCATATGCCTGAGCCGACCCGCCCGCGATGGTTATAAGGAGAGCGGCTGATACCAGTGCTGATGCAAGTTTGCGAAACAAAATAACCCTTCGGATTTCGCTTCGCACAAAGCCTATATATGTACCCTAAGCCAATAGAGTGAACCCATGAACTCAACAACCTTGTTAAAAACCGCAGGATTTGTGCGAATCCTCACCGCCGCATCGCTGATTTTCGCCATGGGTTGGCAGATCACCGACCGCCTAGCCCACAATGTGTTTAGGCCGGGCGAGTACTTCGCCTACTTCACGATTGATTCGAGCATGGTTGCCGCGGTTGCCCTTGCTGTTGCTGGTGTCTGGGCATTGCAAGGTAAGGCAGAGACCGCGGTTATGAACCGTGTTCGCCTATCGGTTGCTACCTACGCGATCGTGGTAGGAGTGGTCTACAACGCACTTCTTCGAGGTCTACCAGGCTCCGCCGCAGACGCTGGCTACGTTTGGCCTCAAGCTCCGAACGAGATTTTGCACGTGTGGGCGCTGGTTTTCATTTTTCTAGACTTCGCAATCATGACCTTTGCGAACCCACCTCGGTTCAAGCAGATGTTCTGGGTTTGGGTATTCCCGCTCGCCTGGGTCCTCTTCACAATCATCCGTGGAATCTTCACCGGCTGGTGGCCTTACTGGTTCATCGATCCAAACGACCCGGGTGGGCTGCCACAGATGATCAAATACATTTTCGGCATCATGGCCTTCATGCTGGTTTCGGCAGTGATCGCTATCGCCGCAATGAAGACAAACCTAATAAAGGCGAGAAAGTAGCCGGGCATAACGCCTAGCTAAACGATCTCCTTCGACGCGCCTGCGGTCGCTTAGTTCGGCCACGTCGTTCAAACAAACGGTCAAAATGCGCCCCCGGCGAATTAGAACCTGAGCCATGCCTCCAACCGAAGTTATGTCGTTGATGGCGATGTACTTGTAGGTCGAACCCGTTACTAGTTCTGCTCGACCATTGCCAATCGCGGCAAGATTGTGAAGCCACTCGGGCACAATTTCGGTTGAGGTTCTAAAGCGTGAAGAGCTGACCTGCTCGAACTGCTTAGGAAACTCTGCCCACAACTCGCTCATCAAACTCTTGAGCATCGGGTGAGCTCCGTGCTCGATCTGCCCCGGAATGTTCTGCCAACCCTTGGTAGCTGCTAGGTCAATCGTGGCCCAACGGGCGTTGTAGATGACCTCCCGCTTTGCGAGAGTGGAACGCGCCGGCACCGGGGTGGAGCTGTAACGGAGGCGAACTCCGGTTTCGGTGAACCAGGTCTCTGGTTTCGTTGGTGATGCCACAAAAGTGTCGTCGTTCAGATAGAGAAAACGCTCGGCGATGCCCGGGATCTTGTGCAAGTTGGCGGCAAGCGAACGCGAAGAAAAGGTTGGAAGGAACTTTTTGTCGATGAACGATTCGTGAAAAACGAGCTCGACCTCGAACGGTAGCGCACCGAGACTGCTCAAATCAGGGCGCTGTTTGTCGGTGACGATGAACACCTTGCGAATAAATGGCGCATTCTTTGCGAGCATCCGAATCGAAGTTTGCAGCTCGCCAAATTGGCGGAAACGGTTGGCCGCATTTGAGCCGGGCGCGGTCGCATCCTTGGCAAATTTTGCTTTTCGAAGCTGCCAATCGTGGTCTGAATCATCGACCCATAGGTAGACGGCGTCGATGTCGAAGGGTGACGAATTCGCTGGCTTGCCTCGCGGGTCGAGCAGTCGCCCGAGCAACCCGGCTCCCCCGATGGCGAGCGCCTCTACCCACTCGAGCCTGGTGACGAAGCTAACCGTTGAACGAAGTATCGATCTGATCGAAGTCACGACCGCCCTTTCTTCGAACCTTGGCTTTTTCGCCTTCGAACAGAATCACAATTTTATCGAAGTCGACAAATGGCAGGAGGTCGCTGGCGATGCTTTCGGTGCTGGTAAGAGGAGTTGTGTGCAAGAGGGCGAGTGGTTTCTTGGCTTTCGAGACCAACGAAGTTTGGCCCTCTTTGGTGAGATCAGCGACTAGGACGCTCTCAAAAGCGGGATGCTTGACCACGCGGTCGGTTAGCTGCTGAGGAAGAAAAAACGGGCGGCCAGCAGACTTAGCACCAAGGTGGCCGCTGGCCCTACCGGCGGCGATTTCGGCATGCCAGAGGTTGTAGCGCTGGATGTAAAAACGTCTGGCACCACGGATGCCCAAGTGAGTGGACGAACCTTGGCTCGAGGTCAGCGAACCGGCATGGACGCGGGTGAACGAAAGTGGGCCGGTTTTTAGGTTTACCACGCTGTCTGCGCCAAAGACGGCCGCCATGCGTTCGGCAAACTCGCTGTCGCCACCGAAGCGAACTTCGTCCCAATTACCAAGTGCTTCAACAACTTCTGCGCGGCGAAACATCAGCGAAGAGATGTTGGGGCGAATGAACTGACGGCCACGAACCGGAAAATACTCGAATGAATTGCCAGGCTTTGACGCCACGCGCACGCCTTCCGAGGTGTTCGCGATGTGCCGAGAGTTCTCGATCAGGTCTAGTGCTTGAACTTCGAGCTTTTTTGGATGCGACCAGTCGTCGGCGTCATGCACGGTTACAAACTCGCCCGTTGCGTTGGCGAGTGCTAGGTTTCGGGCCGCGTAGGCGCCACCGTTTTTACTCACCGAAAGCACTCGCACCCGGGCGTCCTGCTTGGCGGCTTTCTTCGCCACCGCTTTCGATGTGTCGGTGGAGGCGTCGTCCACGATTATTAGTTCTAGGTTTTTGTAGCTCTGGCCCAGAACGCCACTAATCGCTGTTTCTAGAAACTTCGCGGAGTTGTAAACCGGCATGATTACGCTCACTAGTGGACCATCGAATGAGCCTTTATAAAACCCCAAAAACCCGAGTTTGTCGATGGTTAGCGGTGTTGTGGATTCGATCGCAACGGGCTGGTTTACGAGTCGGTTGCGGCGAAGAATTGAGAGCAAAAGCTTGCGCTGAACGCTCGGTGTGATTGCACGAGAATTCGCGCGAAGGTAAGGCAGTTGGCGCAGCGAGCGCGCTAAGTGGAGCAGGCGTTTGGGCGATATAGCCACTGACACCATCCTCCAAAGGCTCAACAAAGCGGTTTGACCGATAATATACATGAATGGTCAATACGGTAATTATGGGTCAAGGTTATGTCGGTCTGCCGCTAGCTCAGGGACTTGCCAACACCGGCAAACAGAAACTAGTACTCGGCTTCGATGTTTTCGAGCGGGTAGTGAACAACCTCAACGCAGGAATTTCACACATCGACGACATCTCAGACGCCGAACTAGCAACGATGATCGGTCAGGGTTACCGAGCCACATCAGACGCCAAAGACATTGCGCACGCTAACACCGCCGTAATCTGCGTTCCCACCCCGCTTTACGAGACCGGTGAGCCAGATCTTTCTTACGTAGTAGCCGCCACCCAGCTAATTGCCGACAACATGAGCCCCGGCACACTGGTGATTCTCGAGTCAACGACTTACCCGGGAACCACCGAAGAGCTTGTGCGCCCGATGCTCGAAAAGGGCGGTCGAGTTCTCGACAAGGACTTCTACCTAGCCTTCTCACCCGAGCGCATCGACCCGGGCAACAAAAACTTCAAGATCACCAACACCCCGAAGATCGTCGGTGGCTCGAGCGAAGAGTCCACCAAGCGCGCTCTGGCTTTCTACGAACAGTTCATCGAGACCGTGGTTTCGGCCGTCGGCACCCGTGAAGCTGAAACCGCAAAGCTTCTCGAAAACACCTACCGCCACATCAACATCGCACTCATCAACGAGATGGCGATGCTTTGCAACGAGCTCGGGATCGACGTCTGGGAGGTTGTTCGCCTCGCATCGAGCAAGCCATACGGATTCCAGGCCTTCTACCCCGGCCCTGGCGTCGGCGGGCACTGCATCCCCGTAGACCCGAACTACCTCTCATACGAGGTGCGACGTCGTCTAGGTCGCCCATTCCGCTTCATCGAGATGGCAACCGACGTAAACACCGGCATGCCGGCATACGTAGTCGGCCGTGTTCAAAACATTCTGAACGACCACTCGAAGTCGCTTCGCGGCGCGAACGTTCTCTTGCTTGGCATGACCTATAAGCCAGACATCGCCGACATGCGCGAATCGCCTTCGGCCGAAGTAGCCAAGCAACTGGTCGAAAAGGGTGCCATCACAAAGTTTTACGACCCGCACGTTGAGGTTTTCAAACACCACGGTCTGGTGATCGATGGCGAAAAGAACTTGGACGCAGCCCTAAAGGCGGCCGACGTTGTGATCTTGCTACAGAACCACAAGGCATATGACCTCGACGACATCGTCAAGAAGTCAAAGGTGATCTTCGATACTCGCGGAGTTTTGCGCGCACCGAACGTGGTTCGCCTCTAAGTCTTAGTTCGTTGGCCCGGCTTTAGCCAGAGCTAGCATTTGCCCCATGATGTCGTACTCACGTCCAAATGCCTTCGTTGCTTCTTTGGTGACATGTCCGGCGTCTAGATAGACGAACAGCTCCCCTTGAGTGACCAGGCACTGACCTTCCGGGCAAAGAATTGGCTCCCAGCTCCAGAACGGCACGATCTTCTCTAGCGGGCTTATGTACTTGTTGAATTTGACTCTCAGATTGTCTTTTAGCGGCCAGTTACAAACCTTCAGGTCTCCGCCCTTGGCCACCTGTGAGCGAATGCAGTTTCCGCCGTCATTGCCGTTGATTGGCGTGCCATAGGTGGCAACAACATCAACCCCCAGGGCCTTGACCTTCTCGAAGGTGGCCTTCATAAGTGCGTAGCCCTTTGCGCCCGTGGTCTTGCTCACGTAGTCGCGTTCGGCACTCAACTGTTCTGGCACGGCCGCCGTCCAAGGAGAACCCATGATCACTGTTTTGATTTCCCTGTGTTTTGCGAGCCACGCAAACATTTGGTCGTTGAACTTGATGCACGATTTGGCGAACTCGGCGCCGTTGCGATCACTCTGCGAAGCGAGTCCGATGATTGGTGCGCAACCCGAGAGGGTTTGCTGAATGAACGGTTGGTGTGACGGGCTGTTTTTGAGAGCCGACCCGAGCTGGCGACCGTATGAGTCACCCCAAAGTAGGACGGTTGGGTTGGCGCCGCTGCGACATTCCGGCGCTGCGGGTTCGAAACCATCGCAGGCCCGCGAAAGTCCGTAGTTTCGTGCCAGCCTGTCTTCGATGTTGCCAAAAGCCTGACCCGCGAACGAGACTCGGTGGTCTTGGAACACCTGCCTGGTGCCTCCCCAGCCAACCACGATCGTGCCAACCAGAAGGATTGCCGTTCCGATGAAAATCTGACGGCGACTGAACTTCTTTCGGTTGCGGAACGGGTTCTCGACAAACTTCCAAGTCAGCGCGGCAAGACCTAGGGTCAGCGCGATGAATGGCAGGAAAGCCCAAGCCGATGGTTCTTCGGGCGAGGTGACTCGAAATAGCGCAAACATGGGTTGGTGCCAGAGGTAGGCGCTGTAGCTAACCAGGCCGATGCCGACAAAGAACTTCATCGAGAGAAGGCGGTTCACCAACGTGCCGGCGCCCGCGGTCAGCACAATCAAAACGGTGCCGAGAACGGGGACAAGTGTGATGAAGCCTGGGTGTGGAAGGCCGGCGGGAATCAGAAACACCGAGCCAAGCACCATTGCCAGCCCGAGCCCGCTGAGCCACTGGTTCGAATAGACTCGCTCGCGCTTGGAGAGCGCGATTGCCGCTAGAGCTCCAGCGAGCAACTCCCAGGCGCGGTACTGCAGGAGGTAAAAGGCCGGGTCGGGGGTATTGATGGCCGCGTGGTTAGCCAGAAGAAGTGAACCGATAGCAGCTGCCCCGAGCACGAACGCCCAATTGCGCTCCTTGAGGGTCCTCCAGAGCAGCCAAAGAATCAGCGGGAACAAGACGTAGAACTGCTCCTCGATCGCGAGGCTCCAGGTGTGCAACATCGGGTTGAGCTCGACGTTCGGGTCGAAGTAGCCGCTCTTGCCCAAGAAGTAGTAGTTCGAGCCGAAGTAGGTCATCGAAACCAGGCTGCCCAGATATGTTGCCCACTGACCAGGGAAGAGGACGAAGCAAGCGACGATGGTGGTGACAATCATCACCAGGAACAGGGCCGGCATGATTCTTCGGGCACGGCGCTCGTAGAAACCAACGATGCTGAATCGGCCCGTGGTGTGCAGTTCATTGATGATGATGCCGGTGATCAAGAAGCCCGAGATCACGAAGAAGATGTCTACACCGAAAAAGCCGCCCGGCATCCAGCTGAATCCTGCGTGGAACAGCAAAACCGGAACGATCGCAAGGGCACGAAGGCCATCTATTTCTCTACGGTGTTTCACCGAACAAGGCTACCTTTTGCTACAAGCCCGAGGCGGCAAGGCGCTCTAGGGTTTTGGCTCGGTCGCCGGTCACGGCAAGGCGAACAAGCTCCTTGTAAGCGCCACCGGCGCGAGCCCAAATTTCTTCGGACGCGTGTGCGACCAACGCACCGCCTCGCTTGGCGAAGACGTCGAAGTACTCCTGATCGGCGTCACCGAGCTTGACCACAAACAGTTGGAGGTCGAGGCTGATTATTCTTTCGAGGTAAAAATCGCGCACCCGCCTCGAGAGCTTGCCCGCATTCTCAAACTCGAGCAGTTGGTTGTAGATGCGCTCGATGGCGGTAAGTCGGTCGGCTAGCGACTTTACCTCGGTCTTCTTTTGCGTGATCGACTGCCCCTCGCCGCGCACGCGCCAGAGGTTGACGCACTTCGAAACTATGTCGAACTGGGGTGCCGAAAGGTAAGCGGTGACCACGACCGGCATGTCTTCGTAGACCACGCCCTCCGGGAAACGCAGCTCGGCTGACCGCCAGAAGTCCATGCGGTAAAGCTTTGCGCTGATATTGGCATCGGAGAGCACGCGAGGTTCGTCCTCGATGGTTATTGCCTGGCGATCAAGAGCGTAGACGTTCATGTTGTCTCGGCGATCGAAGCGGCGAAGTCCGTCGAAACGCTCGAGTTTGCCGATTACGAAAGGCGAGCCGGACTTCTCGGCGCTTTCAACCAGGCGACGAACGCCGTGAATCGGCAGTAGGTCATCCGAGTCCAGAAAAACCAGGTACTTGCTGTCTGTGATTTGGTCTACACCCTTATTGCGTGCGGCCCCCGGGCCGGCGTTCGCTTGGTGCAATACCTTCACACGGTCGCCAGCAAATCGATCAACCAGCTTGCCGGTGTGATCGGTAGAGCCGTCGTCCACGATGATTATTTCGAGATTTTGCCAAGACTGAGCGCGAGCAGATCGAATTGCGTCGCCAACCATGGTCTCGTTGTTCCAAACCGCCATGACGAGAGAAACCTTCGGTGCCGCCGAGTCGGCTTTAGCTAGCCGAAAACGCAGAAACCAGAACGGACGCATGAACAAAATGCGAAAAAGGGGGCGAAGCGGTGTCACTAGCGAGACCCATTTGAGGAATTTGCGTGCACGGTGCTTAAGCACTCGGGCCGTGTGGGTCAGGCGCACGAAACCCTCCTTCGGTAACATTGCTAATGGTTCTCAATGAACAGTAACACCGAAGCCCAAGGGTCTAAATAATGCCAAAAGAACTAAAAGTCACCCACATCGTCGGCGCCAGACCGAACTTTGTCAAGGCGGCTCCGCTGGTGAAGGCGCTTGAAGCCAAGGGTGTTAGCCAGTCACTGATTCACACTGGCCAGCACTACGACGACATCATGTCGGACGCATTTTTCCGCGACCTGAACATGCCTACCCCAGACTTCAACTTGCAGGTCGGCGGGGGCAGCCAATTCGACCAACTCTCCAAGCTCATGCTTGGTCTCCCAGACGCGCTGACCGCCCTTTCGCCAGACGCCCTCATTCTTTACGGTGATGTCAACTCGACCATGGTCGCGTCCATCGTTGCAAACCGCCTCGACATCCCAGTGATTCACGTCGAAGCCGGCCTGCGCTCCGGAGACATGCGCATGCCAGAGGAGTCGAACCGCAAGATCGTCGATATGTTTGCCGAACTGCACCTGACCACCTCGCCCGAGGCGCTCGAGAACCTGGTGAATGAAGGAGCGAACGCGAGCAGCGTTCACGAAATCGGCAACACCATGATCGACAGCCTCTTCGCTAGCGCGCACCTGTTCGACTTCGAGCGCATTCAAGCCAAACTTGGTGTGCCCGAGAAGTTCGGTGTCGTCACCATGCACCGCGGCGGAAACGTTGACGACCCGGAGCGGGTAAAAGAGATAGTCGAGTCGCTCACCAAGGCCGCAGCGATGACCACTCTGGTTTTGCCACTTCACCCCCGAGGTCGGGCGACTCTGATGGACGCCGGGCTCGACAAGGTCGACAACCTCGTGGTGTGCGACCCTCTCGGCTACACCGACTTCCTGTCGCTTGTCGGTAAGGCTCAGTTCGTGGTCACAGACTCCGGAGGCGTGCAAGAAGAAACCACCGTGATGGGTATTCCTTGCCTCACCCTTCGGCCAAATACCGAGCGCCCGATCACGATCACCGAGGGCACCAACCGACTGGTTACCGCCTCAACCCTCTCGGACGAAATTGCGGCCGTGCTAGCGGGCGACTTCGAGATCAAAGGCCCACCGGTTCTCTGGGACGGCAAGGCTGCAGTTCGAGGCGCCGATGTCATCGTCAACTTTCTCAACGGTAAGAAAGAGTCCTGATGGAACTCGTAAAGCTTCCGCGAGCGCTGGCTGGCGCCGGTTATCGCTGGTTTCGCAGTAACCCGAGACAGGTCCTCCTCGGTGGAGCAATCGTTTCGGTTGCCTCGGTGGCCTTGGTTTCAGAAGCTTTGCGCTTGCCAGCCGCCATTCTCAGCGCGACAGCGTTTGCGGGTTATGCCCTGCTCCAGATCTATGGCAACGCCCGCCGTCAAGTCGAAACCGAACTGGTGCGCGCTCTCTACCAGAACAACCCACTCCCGACTTTCTCGAAGCGAGTACTTCGCACAATCGAATCCAACTTCATTCAAAAGAACCGTGTGTTCGAGGCCGACCGCTTGATCGGTCTTTACGACTGCCTAGACCAGATTCGTCCGGCGTGGATTCTAAAGCTAGCGCGCAGCCTCTCTATCAGGGGTTACTACCGAGTTTCGAAAAACTACTACAGCCACCTTGCCAAGCGCCCGCGATACGCGAAAGTTGCCACCGAGGTTGTCACTTTGCAAAAACGCATCGACATGATTGCGAGCAACTTCAAGGTCTCGTTACCCAAAGCCAAGATCAAGCCGATTCAGGGTCGCGTGCTGCACGTCGTCAAGCAGACCGTTCTAGACAAGCAAGCCGGTTACACCATTCGCACGCACAAAATTGCTAGGGCACAGGCCGAGCTCGGAGTCGACGTCCACGTGGTTGGGCAGTATGGATTCGGAAACGGTATCGCCGAAAAGGTGGTCGACGGCGTGACTTACCACTCGCTAGCCAACGGTAGAAAAGTTTTGCACGGCAGCGACATGGATTGGTTCAACAAGAACACCAAGGCGCTAGCCGCCCTAGCCAAAGAGCTTCGCCCCGAGTACCTTCACGCGGCATCTGACTTCCTAAACGCGGCCGCAGCCAACTTTGCCGGCCGTTCACTGGGCATCAAAGTCATCTACGAACTTCGCGGATTCTGGGAAGAAACATTCATGTCGAGCTTCACCTCCCGATTCGGGAACGACGTGAAACCGCTCGATGACGAAGGCAACGAGACATTGCCCGACAGCTACGCGCTTCGCCAGGCCTCAGAGGCCAAGTGGGCTCTCGCCTCCGACTACGTGCTCACCCTCGCCCCAACCATGCAGGAGCGAATCGAAAGCTACGGTGTGCCGGCATCTAGGATTTCGCTGGTGCCTAACGCAGTAGACCCGGAAGAGTTCAAACCACTGGTTCGCGACAGCGCAATGGTCGAAAGGCTGGGCCTGACCAAGGACCACCTGATTATCGGCTACGTGTCATCGCTGAGTTCATACGAAGGTGTCGACCTTCTAATCGAAGCGGTCGCCCGGCTCAAGCGAGAAAATCCGAAGAAGAAGCTCGCACTGGTTGTCGTCGGTGGCGGCAAAGAACTGCCTCGACTCCGCGAACTAGCCGCGGCCACCAAGTTCAGCGAGATCATGCTGCTCGGTCAGGTGCCTCACAACGAGGTCACCAGCTACTACTCGATCATCGACATATTCGTCGTACCGCGCCTGCCATACGAGGTTTGCCACCTGGTCACGCCACTAAAGCCTTACGAGGCAATGGCCATGGGTAAAACTTTGGTGATGTCAGACGTGCGTGCGCTGGCCGCAATCGCGGCCGAGAGCAAGGCGGCGGTCACCTTCGAAGCGGGCAACCCCGATTCGCTCAAGGATTTGTTGCTCGAACTCGCCAACAATCCGAAGCTTCGCAAGCAGTTAGGCGACCGAGCCACCAAGTGGGTTCGCAAAGACCGAACCTGGATGCAGGTTGCCAAAGTGACCGTTGGCGTTTACGCCAAATTGCGCAAGGCCTAGAGGCGCCAAACCAAATCCACGACCCGAGACGCTGATTTTCCGTCTTCGTGAGGGTTGAACTTTCGTTGCCAGGCGACGTATTTAGCCGAGTAATCGCCGAGCAAACCGATTGCGCCAACCAATTCTGTGGCCGATGCGAACAGCGGGCCTGGGGCTTCGGCTCTGAAGTCGAAGTAGAACCCGCGGTTTGCCTCGTACTCGGCAAGATCTGGCACTAAAAAGGCCATCGGCTTGCCGGTCACCGAAAAGTCGAACATCACCGAGGAGTAATCGGTGACCAAGACATCGGCGGCGAGAAACAATTCATTGACGTCCGGATAGTTTGTGACATCGATCGCGTTACCCGCGAGAGCCGACTTGTGGGAGCCCTTTGTGTTGTTGTGTCCGCGAAACATGAGTCGGTAGCCCTTTGGAAGCTCGGCATCGAAAAAGTTGACGCCGGCCCAAGCGCCCGTGAGGGATTGCTTGGTATCGCGCCAGGTTGGTGCGTACAGCACCAGCTTTTCGTCTGCCGAAACTCCTAGCTTCTTGCGAGTTGCCTCGCGAGCAGCCGAATCGGCGACCAAAGCGTCGTTGCGCGGGTAGCCGGTCTCGATGACCCGCCCCTCGAAGCCAAGCGCCATAGGCAGAATGTCGGTGAAGTATCGCGAAGGCGAAACCAGATAGTCCCAGCCCGCCGCTTCTCTAGCCACCGATTTCACGTAGTGGTTCGATGCCGCAGAAGTCTCGATGTCGCGGCCAAGACGCTTCAGCGGGGTTCCATGCCAGGTTTGCACATAGGTTTGTCCGATGCGCTTTTGGAAGAATTCCGGCAGGTTGTTGTTGGTGACCAGAAACTCGGCCGTGGCAAGCAGGCGGCACCACTCCGGCGACCCGTAAATCACAGTTTTGACACCGCTGGGCACAACGTCACTTGGGTGACGCACCACAAAGTAAAGCTCAAGCCCGAGCTTGCGGCTGCGAACTTCGTTCATGATCGCGTATGGGCTATCGCCAACGGTTCTGCCTTCGAAGGCCTGAAACACGGCAACCCTTTGCAGTGGCTCTCTGCGAGCTGCTCGATACGCTAACGACTGCGCCAGAAACGCGCGCCTACGAAGTAGAGCGCCTAGCAATCGCTTGGGTGTGAGCACTCGGCAATTCTACCGAAGCAGGGTAATTTAGTCCGCTGCGGCTAGTTGCCCGCAGGCCCCGTCGATCTCTTTACCGCGGGTGTCGCGCAAGGTAGTTGGGATTCCCGCAGCCTCGAGGCGGTTGATGAATTCGCGAGTGACCTCTTTGGTCGACGCCGTCCAAACCGAACCAGGTGTCGGGTTTAGCGGAATCGGGTTGACGTGAACCCAGCCCTTGCCCCGATCGTTAAGTTTCTGAGCCAAAAGGTCTGCGCGCCAGCCGTGGTCGTTCATGTCTTTGATTAGTGCGTATTCGATTGACACTCGACGGCCGGTTGCCTCAAAATAGCCTCTCGCGGCGTCCAAGGCTTCGTCGACCTTCCAACGCGAGTTCACCGGGATCAGTTCGTCACGCAGTTTGTCGTCTGGCGCGTGAAGCGAGAGCGCAAAGGTGACCGGAATTCCCTCTTCGGAGAGCTTTTTGATCGCTGGCACCAGGCCGACGGTCGAAACCGTGATGTGCCGAGCCGACATACCCAAACCGTTCGGCTGTGGCTCAACCATGGTTCGCACGGCAGACATCAGGCGGTTGTAGTTGGCGAGCGGCTCACCCATTCCCATGAACACGATGTTGCTCACACGCTCGGGGTTGTCTTTGTCTCGGGTGCCGCCCTTCAGCTCGCCCTTCGCGATTGCGCGATTGGCTTGAACCACCTGGTCGATGATCTCGGCGGCCGACATGTTTCGAGTGAGGCCTGCCTGACCGGTCGCGCAGAACGGGCAGTTCATGCCGCAGCCGGCCTGTGATGACACACAGAGGGTGATGCGTCCCGGGTAGCGCATCAGCACAGATTCGACCAGCGCGCCGTCAAACAGGCGCCAGAGAAACTTGATGGTGTCACCGTTATCGGTCTGAAGCCTGCGAACCTCGGTCAAGAGCGGCGGCAGCATTGCGCCGACAAGTTCTTCGCGGCCGGCGGCAGGAAGGTCGCTCATCTCGGCGGCATCGCTCGTGTAGTGAGTGAAGTAGTGGGTGGCGAGTTGCTTGGCTCTGAAGCCCGGCAGCCCGAGTTCCTTCACCTTGGCCGCACGCTCTTCGACGCTCAGGTCGACCAGGTGAACGGGCGGCTTCTTGGCTCGCTCTTCGAATTGCAGCAGCGGTTTGCCGTCGGCGTCCTTCAGCTGCTTCCAGCCCTCGGTGCGCGGGCGAACTTGGCGTGGTTCAGACATCTCGCTCCTTGGGTTGGCTTTATACCTATTCAACCAGAGGTAGATTTCAAGTGTGATCACAAAAGAGCAATGGGTTGAGTTTGCCGCGAGCCGCCGCACCGCCCGAGACTTCACCAGCGAGCCAGTCAGCGACTCGGTTATCGAC
>WLPL01000010.1 GCA_009698805.1 Actinomycetota bacterium
AAAGCAAGAAACCGATCGAGTCCATCGGCCAGTGCAAAACGCGAGTGGTCAAGATGAAAGCCGCGAGACCACCGATGGTGAGCTGGTTGTTTTCGACCAAAATCACACCGACAAATAGCGAGACGCCGAGGGCGATTTCTGGAATCACCGAGAGCGACCACCAGAGGGTGGCGACCATGCGCGCCTTGAGCAGCTCGGTCTTGCGCAGTTCGGTTGCGTCGTTGACAAACTTTTCGGTGATGAACTTGCCGCGACCGAAGGCCTTCAAGACGCGAATGCCGTGGACGCTTTGCTCGACCGCCGTGGCCAGGTCACCAGACTGGTCCTGGCTCTTTCGCGCGGTTGCGTGGTAATCCTTCTCGAACCGGAATCCGATCACCCAGAGCGGAGCCACAATCACCAAGAAGATGGTGCCGAGAATCCACGAGTAGGAATACAAGATGCCCAAACCAACGATGATCGTGATTCCGTTGGCTAGCAGGAGCACGAGCCCAAACGAAAGCCAGCGGCGGATGAGTCCTAGGTCCTGGGTTGCTCGGCTGAGAAGCTGACCGCTCGGCCACTTGTCGTGAAACGAAACTGGCAGTTTTTGTAGCTTGGCGTATAGCGTTCGTCTTAGGTTTGCCTCGACGTGCGTGCCGGGAATCAGTACCAACCAGCGCCTCCCCAAAACCATTACCGCTTCGAGGATTCCGAGCACGAGCACCCAAAAAACGGCTGGGTAAAGGGCGTCGAGTGAATGCTGTTTCGAGCCGCCGGTGACGTCGATAGCGTTGACCAGCGATTGCATGAACTGCGGGATCTGGAGGGCGAGCATGTGCGCGCCAAGCGCGGCAATCGTGCCGAGGATAATGCGGGGCAATGCCGCCTTGGTATAAGGGAAGATGCGCAAAAGTGTGCGAATCGTTCCGCTCTTTTGGGTCGTCTCAGACAATTCTTAAAGCCTTAAAGTTTTACGGTTTCCGGGTGAAACACGTGGTTTTGCTACAGGTCAGCCTTTCAGACTAACAGCAAAGGCCGCCAGAGTATTTCATCTGACGACCCCCGATTTGAAACTTTTTAAAGGTTTTCGACATCCGCCTGCTTGGCGCGAACGGCCTCTGCGGCAACCTTTAGCGCGGCCAGCTCTTCGGCGTCTAGTGGGGTCTCGACAATCTTCCTGATGCCGCCCTTACCAAGCTGAGCCTCGACACCAAGGTAAACACCCGAGATGCCGAATTCGCCATCAACCCAGGCGCAAACCGGGAACACGGCGCCGGAATCCTCGTGCACGGCCTTGGCCATGCGAGCAACTGCAGCGCTTGGTGCGTAGTAGGCAGAACCGGTCTTTAGAAGTGCGACGATCTCTGCGCCACCGTTGCGGGTGCGGTCGACAAGCTCGGCGACCTTTTCTTTCCCTAGAACATCGAAGATCTTCTTGCCGTTGACAGTCGAAACGCTAGGTACCGGAACCATGGTTTCGCCATGCGAACCCAAGGTCAGGGTCTTTACGTCCTTGACGGCGGCACCGGTTGCCTCGGCTACAAAGTTGGTGAAGCGTGCGGTGTCTAGAACGCCGGCCTGACCGATGACTCGTTCCTTAGGGAACCCCGAAGCCTTCTGAGCCAAAGCGGTCATCTCGTCTAGTGGGTTAGAAACCACGAGGATCACGGCGTTTGGTGCGTACTTTGCAACGTTTTTGGCGACCCCACCGACGATGCCGGCGTTGACCTCGAGGAGGTCCATGCGGCTCATGCCGGGCTTGCGCGGAAGACCCGCGGTGATGATCACGATGTCGCTGTCGGCGATTGCCTCGTAGCCAGAGCCGTCTGGAAGAGTGGTTGCGCCAACGACCTCGGTCTCGAAGCCTTCGACCGGGCGGCTCTGATTGATATCTAGAGCGACACCCTGAGGCTTGCCGTCGAGAATATCGGTCAGCACGACGGTCTCGAAGATGTCGTACTCAGCTAGACGCTGGGCGGTGGTGGTGCCGTAAAAGCCTGATCCGATAACCGAAACTTTGCCGTGACGTGCCATGGTGCTCCTTTTGGGATTTGGGTTCAGTACTAGCCTAAACCCGTTTTGTTTAGTGGTAGAAGTGACGCTCGTTGGTGAGGTACATCGTGATGCCGGCTTCCTTAGCCACATCGATAACCTCTTGGTCGCGCATTGAGCCACCGGGCTGAACGATGGCACGAACGCCGGCTTCGATCAGAATCTCGACTCCGTCTTTGAACGGGAAGAATGCGTCCGAAGCGGCAACCGAACCCTTTGCGCGCGAACTGGCGCGGTCGACTGCGAGGCGGCAGGAGTCGATTCGGTTTACCTGACCCATACCGATGCCGACGCTGGCGCCATCTTTGGCGAGCAGGATTCCGTTCGACTTGACCGCTCGGCAAGCACGCCAGGCGAACATTAGGTCGGCGTAGGTTGCTGCGTCGGCCTTGTTGCCCGAAACCAGGGTCCAGTTGGCAACCGCGAGGTAGTCGAACTTGTCTGGTTCTTGAAGCAGCAGACCGCCCGAGATTTGGCGAACCTCGAGCGACTCACGCGAGAAGTTGGCAGGGAGTTCGAGAATTCGCAGGTTCTTCTTCTGGGTCAAGATTTGCAGCGCGGCAACTTCGTAAGAAGGGGCGACGATTACCTCGGTGAAAACGCTGTTTACCTGCTCGGCCATCGCTCGGGTAACCGGGCGGTTCGAGGCAACCACGCCGCCGAAGGCCGAAACCGAGTCGCAGAGGTGAGCCTTGGCGTGAGCCGAAGCGATTCGATCTTCGGCGTCTTCGTCGCCTATCGCGATGCCGCAAGGGTTGGCGTGCTTTACGATCGCCACCGATGGTTCAATGTGGTCGAAGGCTGCACGAAGCGCTGCATCGGCGTCCACGTAGTTGTTATAAGACATCTCTTTGCCGTTTAGCAAGCGCGCCTGAGCGATGCCGGCAACCGGGTTTTCGCCGCTGCTGCGGTAGAGCGCTGCCGCCTGGTGCGCGTTTTCGCCGTAGCGAAGCACGTTCGCAAGCTCCCCTTCGATCACGAGGTGCGCGGGGAATCCTGGGTTTTTGGTCTGGTTGTTTTCGTCCTGGCCGGCCTCGCGACGCCATTCGGCTTCGAGGTCGTTGGCAAACCACTCGGCAACCGCGCGGTCGTAGTTGGCGGTGTGCGAGAAAGCCGCAGCGGCTAGGACGCGCCTCTGAGAAAGTGTGGTGCCACCCTCGGCGACGGCTGCGATTACCTCGTCATAGCAACTCGGGTCAACCACGATTGCAACGTTGGCGTGGTTCTTCGCCGAGGCGCGAACCATGGCGGGGCCACCGATGTCGATCTGCTCGACTACCGCATCACCCTTGGCTCCCGAGGCAACTGTTTGCACGAACGGGTAGAGGTTGACCACAACCAACTCGAAGGCCTCGATGCCGAGCTCTTGCAACTGCTGCTCGTGCGCTACCAGACGAAGGTCGGCGAGAAGGCCGCCGTGGATCTTCGGGTGCAGGGTTTTGACCCGGCCGTCGAGCGATTCGGGGAACCCGGTGACAACCGAAACCTCGGTAACCGGGATTCCGGCGTCGGCGATGGTCTTTGCGGTCGAACCGGTCGAAACCAGGCTCACACCGTTTTCGTTCAGAGCCTTGGCCAACTCGAGCAGCCCGGTCTTGTCGCTAACCGATATCAGCGCGCGTTTTACCGGTACGCGATCGCGGTGGCGGTAGTCGCTCGGCTTGTGTTCGTTGTTTGCTGACACGTTATCCCTTGAGTGTTTTCAGGTCGACTCGCCCCTTGGCGATATCGGCCACTGTCTTGATGAGGAGTTCCCGCTCGACAACCTTGATGCGCTCGTGAAGCTCATGTTCGGTTTCGTCGGGCAGCACCGCCACCTCTGCTTGCGCAATTTGCGGGCCGGTGTCGACTCCTTCGTCGACTACGTGAATGGTGACGCCGGTGACGGTTGCGCCGTCGGCCAAGGCGTCTCGCACCGCGTGTGCGCCCGGGTACTTCGGCAACAGCGACGGGTGGGTGTTGATCAGGTTTGGTGAGAGCGCGGCTACGAATTCGGGCGGCAAAATCTTCATGAAACCGGCGAGCACCACCAGGTCTGGGTTCCAGAACTGGATATTGTTTAGAAGCATCGCCGACCACTCGCTCGAGTTTGAAAACGAGGACGGGCTGACAACGAAGGTTGGGATTCCGAACAGCTCGGCGTGCTCGAGCCCGGTTGCGGCTTGATCTGAACCAACGGCGAGAATGCGAACCGGAAACCTTGGGTCGCCGGCGGCTTCAAGCAGGGCACGCAGGTTTGAACCTGAACCTGAGATGAGTACGACGACCGATAACACTATGAAAGTTTATCGTTTCAGGTGTTCTGGTATCGGGCTGGCCTTCTCTGGCCTAGTGCTGTAGAAAGCGGCGAGGGTTGCCGCTGGCGCTACCTCGGCAAAGGTGACGAGAGCGAGAATCCAAGGGTTGACGCCGAAGAACTGCAGGCGGTCGGGGCCGATGCCGCCCGATGCCAAGGCACCTAGCAACCCGAGCTCGACCGCGGCCACAAGACCAACACCGACGCCGACCGAGAGCGCGGCAGCGATTGGCGAAGCAAAGTTGAAGCGAACCGCCTCGGCGTGACGCTTGATGCCAGCGGTTGCGATGAACGTGATGATCACCGGAATGACTATGACGACCATGCCCCAGCCGAAAGCGCCGGCCGGTAGTGCGCCGAACAGTGGGAAGGTTGGCATCGGGCCTAGCTCGGTGCCCAGCGGGCTGACGTGTGAGCCGGTGCCAATCGAGAAGCCTGTGCCGGTTAGCCAGGACGCCCCGTAAATAACAAAGTTTGGCAACACCGCAATCTGCGCGAAAGCAAGGGCAAAACCACCCAGGACTCCGGCCTGCAGAGCCTCGAACAGGCTGATCACGCTAACCCAGTTGAATGCGAGCAACAGCGCAACCAACACGGCCGAAACGGCTACCAGAGCCGCCACTATTGCACTGCCCGCGCGCAAAACCGGCGCACTGATCGACCCGAAGAACCAGTTGCGGTCTGAATAGCTCGCAAACCACTCGCGAAGAGCGACTCGCTCGCGAGCCTCGGCAAGGGGCACCGCGGTGCGCGGCCCCTTGTAAGCCAGCGAGGAGAAAATCACGGCAGCGCCGTAGACCAGAGGCGGCAAGAAGACCGCCTCGGCAGAAATTGGGTAAACCCCCGGCGAGGAGGCCAGCGGCAAAAGCACAAAGGCCACGAGTGCGTAGACCCCGATTGCACCAACCCAGCTCGGCCAAAGCTCCGAAGTGTTGGCGAAGCGATGTGCGGTTCGGCGGCCGAAAAGCAAAATCAGGCAGATTAGACCGAGAGGCGCGAGAGCGAAGTCAAAGGCCGGCGAAGTTACGCCCTGAATGACCCCGGCGTTGACGTGCAAACCGACTCCGTGAGCCACGAACCAGAGATCAAGTGCGCCCTTGAATGAGTCGATCCACTTGGAACCGGCCGTGCCTTGAACCAGCCAAACGATCGTGGCCGAAACCACCAGGAAGCCAAGTGACATGGCCAAAACAAACAGGGCATCTAGAGCGCCAACCAGAAATCTGATTCGGCGGTTCGAGCCCTGTTCGCTAGCCATGGCTATAGGGCGGCGTAAACCTCGCGCATAAGCGCTGCGGTTTCGCTCGGGGTCTTGCCGACTTTTACGCCAGCGGCTTCGAAGGCTTCCTTCTTGGCCTGGGCTGTTCCGGCCGAGCCAGAAACGATTGCACCGGCGTGACCCATGGTCTTGCCCTCCGGTGCGGTGAAGCCCGCAACGTAGGCAACAACCGGCTTGGTCACGTGCTCTTTGATGTAGGCAGCAGCCTTCTCTTCAGAGTCGCCGCCGATCTCACCGATGAGAACGATCGCCTTGGTCTCAGGGTCCGCTTGAAAAGCCGCGAGCGCGTCGATGTGAGTGGTGCCGATGATTGGGTCGCCACCGATACCGATTGCGGTCGACATTCCGATGTCGCGAAGCTCGAACATCATCTGATAGGTCAGGGTTCCCGACTTCGAAACCAGACCGATTGGGCCGGGCCCGGTGATGTCTGCAGGTGTGATGCCTGCGTTCGATTTTCCTGGGCTGATGATTCCAGGGCAGTTTGGGCCGATGATGCGGGTCTTGTTGCCCTTCGAGCAGCTGTATGCCCAGAAGGACGCGCTGTCGTGAACTGGGATTCCCTCGGTGATCACAACGGCAAGGCCGATCTCGGCGTCGATTGCCTCAACAACGGCTGCCTTAGCGAAGGCCGGCGGAACGAAGATAACCGAGACGTTTGCTCCGGTTGCCGCCATTGCCTCGGCAACGGTGCCGAACACTGGCAAAACCTTGCCGTCGATCTCGACGGTTTCGCCAGCCTTGCGCGGGTTCACGCCACCAACGATGTTCGAGCCGCCCTTGAGCATGCGAGCGGTGTGCTTCATGCCCTCAGAGCCGGTCATGCCCTGAACGATGATTTTTGAGTTTTCGTCTAGAAAAATAGCCATTATTTGATTCCTTCTAAGTCTCTAGCGGTTCGCCAACTCGGCGGCCTTGTCGGCAGCTTCGTCCATGGTTTCAACAACTGTTACCAGCGGGTGGTTGCGCTCGGCAAGAATGCGACGACCCTCGGCAACGTTGTTGCCGTCTAGTCGAACAACCAGTGGCTTCGACGCCGAGGCGCCAAGCTTCTCGAGTGCGCCGACGATGCCGTTGGCAACCGCGTCACAAGCGGTGATTCCACCGAAGACGTTTACGAACACGCTCTTGACCTGTGCGTCGCCGAGAATGACATCGAGACCGTTGGCCATTACCTCAGCAGAGGCACCGCCACCGATGTCCAAGAAGTTCGCTGGGCGAACCCCGCCGTGACGCTCGCCCGCGTAGGCGACGACGTCCAGGGTTGACATAACCAAACCGGCACCGTTTCCGATGATTCCGACTTCGCCGTCAAGCTTCACGTAGTTCAAATCCCAAGCCTTGGCCTTCGCCTCTAGAGGGTCTAGAACATCGCGCTCCATCTCGGCGCGCTCGTGACGGAACTCGGCGTTGTCGTCGAAGGTCACCTTGCCATCGAGGGCGAGGATCTTGCCGTCCTTGGTTTCAACCAACGGGTTGACCTCAACCAGAGTTGCGTCTTCTTTAACAAAAACCTCGTAAAGCTTCACGATCACCGGGGCAACCTTCGCTGCGGTGGCGTCATCGAAGCCGCCCTGCTTTGCGATAGATGTGGCCATAGCCAAATCGATGCCCTTGACGGCGTCAACCGGAACCTTAGCCAAAGCCTCTGGGCGCTCCTCGGCGAGCTGCTCGATCTCCATGCCACCCTCAACGCTGCAAAGCGCCAAAAATGTTCTGTTCGACCGGTCCAAAAGCACACTGAAGTAGTACTCCTTGTCGATCGAGGCACCCTGTGCCACCATGACGCGCTTGACGATGTGGCCCTTGATGTCTAGACCGAAGATCTTTTCGCTAACTTCGCGAGCTTCCGCTGGCGAGTGAGCAACCTTTACGCCGCCCGCCTTGCCTCGACCACCGGCTTTCACCTGCGCCTTGACGACTACTGTTCCGCCGATCTTTGCGGCTGCAGCCTCAACCTCTTCTGGGGTGTCTGCAACGATTCCGGCCAGTACGGGAATTTCGTACTTTTCGAACAGGTCGCGCGCCTGATACTCAAACAAATCCAAGTTGATTTCCGTTTCTCTACCGCCCGACGGCGGACTTTATCTCTCTAGTTTAGAGCTTTTCGATTGGGGCAACTCGAACCAGCAAGCGCTTCACGCCGGCCGAGCCAAAATTGATTTCGGCGGTGGCTCGCGGGCCCTCACCGGTGACGTTGATTACCTTGCCGCGACCGAAGTCGGCATGCTCAACCTCGTCGCCCTTTTCGAGCACCATGTCAACATTGTTGCGAACCGAGGCGATAGCACCCTTCCACTCGGTCTTCGGGCGATCGACCGCCCTGAACCCCTGAGTGTCGGCAATCGAGGCACGGTACTCCGAGCGCTTAGCGCCCGAATCACGCCACTCGATCAGCTCCGCCGGCATCTCCTGCAAATAACGAGACGGAGTCGAAGGTTCGGTGTCACCAAACATCGAGCGAGCCAGAGCCAAAGAGATGTGCAACTTCTTGCGAGCGCGAGTGATGCCCACGTAGAACAGACGACGCTCCTCGGCCATGCCACCGGGCTGAATGAAAGACATCTTGTGCGGCAGCAGACCCTCTTCGATGCCGGTCAAGAACACCACGTCGAACTCGAGGCCCTTGGCCGTGTGCAGGGTCATCAGCGAGACGGTGCCCGATTCGTCGTCGATGTCATCGGCGGCAGCAACCAGAGCAACCTCGTTCAAGAAATCGGCCAACTTGCCCTCGGGGTTGTTGCGCTGAAACTCCTTGGCAACCAAAACGAGTTCGTCGAGGTTCTCAAGACGAGCCTCATCTTGCGGGTCGCGAGACGCCTGCAAAGACGCCTTGTAACCGGACTTATCGAGAGCGGCCCTCAAAACGGCATCGACGGTGTCGGTGGTCGAGAGAACCTCGAGCTCATCGAGCAAAGCACCTAGCTCGGTGATCGCGCCGGTGATCTTCGGGCCAAAGCGCATCGCCGAAACATGTGAGAGAGACTCCCGAACCGAGATCGCATGCTCCTCGGCAAACTTTGCCAACTGCGTCTCGGTGGCGTCCCCAATTCCGCGCTTTGGCACGTTCAAAATACGTCGGACGGCCAGGTCATCTTTGACGTTCGAAATCGCCACCAAATAAGCGAACGCGTCCTTGATTTCTTGGCGCTCGTAGAACTTGGTGCCACCGATCACTCGGTATGGCAGAGCCGACCTAATAAAGATTTCTTCTAGAGCGCGAGTCTGGGCGTTGGTGCGATAGAAGACCGCAATCTCGCTGTAGCTGTAACCCTCGCGGTGCAGCTTGTCGATCTCATCGGCGATGAACTGCGCCTCGTCGTGACCCGAGTAACCGGTGTAACCAACGATCTTGTCGCCGTCGCCCTTAGCCGACCAAAGGTTTTTGTTCGGGCGGTCAAAGTTGTTCGAAATAACCGCGTTCGCGGCCTTCAGGATGTTGTTGGTCGAGCGATAGTTCTGCTCGAGCAGAATCACCTTCGCGCCCGGAAAATCCTTTTCGAACTCGATGATGTTGCGAATGTTGGCCCCGCGAAACGCATAGATCGACTGGTCGCTGTCGCCCACAACGGTCAGCGAAGCGGGAGGCAACACCTCACCGGTGCGCGGGTCAACCTCAGAAAACTCGATCGGCAACGGCTTGGTCAGCTCACGAATCAGCGCGTATTGCGCGTGGTTGGTGTCTTGATACTCATCAACCAGAATCTGGCGGAACTTGCGCTGATACTGCGCTGCCACCTCCGGAAACGCCCTGAACAGGTGAACCGTCTCGCCGATCAGGTCGTCGAAGTCAAAGGCGTTGTTCTTGCGAAGCTCCTGCTGGTAAGCCGTGAAGATCTCGGCAATCGCTCGCTGAGCCGGGTCTGAGGTATCGATGTTTCGAGCAAAGTCGTCGGCGCCAATCAACTCGTTCTTGGCATTCGAAACCGCCGAAGCAACGCCACCCGGCGAGAGCTTGTGCAAATCTGCCCCGAGCTCCTTGATCAATCGCTTGAAGATCGCCCGCGAATCACCAGAGTCATAAATCGTGAAGTTTGGGTCGTGCCCCAACCGCTCCGACTCCCTGCGCAAAATCATCACGCAAGCAGAGTGAAAAGTCTTCAGCCAAATGCCTTCAGCTCCCTCACCCAACATCGACTTCACGCGCTCACGCATCTCGCCGGCAGCCTTGTTAGTGAAAGTAATCGCCAGAATCTGCGAAGGCCAAACCTCTTTGTGTTGCAACAGGTGAGCGATGCGGCGAGTCAGCACCGAAGTCTTGCCCGAACCCGCGCCAGCCACAATCAGCAAAGCCTGACCGCGGTATTCAACCGCTTCAAGTTGCTGTGGGTTTAGGCCTTCGAGAATATCGCGCATAAGCCCCTAGTTTAAGCGAAACGACCGACGCCGATTACTCCCACTCGATGGTGCCAGGCGGCTTCGAGGTCACATCGAGCACGACCCTGTTCACCCCGGCAACCTCGTTGGTGATTCGGTTAGAAATCTTGGCCAGCACGTCATATGGCAAACGACTCCAGTCGGCCGTCATCGCGTCTTCAGACGAAACCGGACGCAACACGATCGGGTGGCCATAGCTGCGTCCATCGCCTTGGACGCCAACAGAACGAACATCGGCAAGCAAGACAACCGGGCACTGCCAGATTTCGCCGTCAAGGCCAGCGGCGTTGAGCTCAAAACGAGCAATGGCATCTGCCTTACGCAACAGATCCAAGCGCTCCTTGTTCACAGCCCCAACGATTCGAATTCCCAAACCTGGGCCTGGGAAAGGCTGTCGCTGAACAATCTCGGGGGGCAAACCAAGCTCGGCACCAATCGCACGAACCTCGTCCTTGAACAAGGTGCGCAAAGGCTCAACCAACTCAAAGTCGAGGTCATCAGGCAACCCACCAACGTTGTGATGCGACTTAATGCCAGCCGTCGCCCCGCCACCAGACTCAACAACGTCTGGGTAGAGAGTGCCCTGCACCAAGAACTTGATTGGGCGGTTGTCGGCCTTCGACTCCTCAATCAAAGCGGCCTGAGCCTCTTCGAAGGTGCGAATGAACTCGCGGCCAATGATTTTGCGCTTCGTCTCTGGGTCGGTAACCCCAGCCAAAGCATCTAAGAACTTCTTTTCGGCGTCAACCACAACCAAACGAATACCGGTTGCCGCAACGTAGTCACGCTCAACCTGCTCGGCCTCGCCGTCACGCAGCAAACCGTGGTTCACAAACACACAGATCAACTGGTCGCCAACGGCTTTGTGAACCAACGCAGCAGCAACAGCAGAGTCAACACCGCCCGAAAGACCACAGATAACCCGCGAAGAACCAACCTGAGCACGAATCTTCTCAACCTGCTCGGCAATAACGTTGCCAGAGTTCCAGTCGGCAGCAATGCCAGCAGCCTTGTGCAAGAAGTTCTCAAGCACGTTCTGGCCAAACTGCGAGTGCTTAACCTCAGGGTGCCACTGCACGCCATAAATCTTGCGAGCCGAGTCAGCAAAAGCAGCTACCGGGGTGGTCTCGGTCGATGCCAAAACCTCAAACCCTGCCGGAGCTTCCATCACCTGGTCGCCGTGCGACATCCAGCAAATCTGCGAAGCCGGCTGGCCATCAAGAATCTCTCCCCCAGCGCGAACAGTCAGCTCGGTTGCGCCGTATTCGCGCTTACCGGTCTTATCAACGCGTCCGCCAAGAGCATTAGCCAAAGTCTGAAAGCCGTAGCAAATACCCAAAACAGGGACGCCCAATTCAAGAATCCCCGCATCAAGCTGTGGCGAGCCCTCCTCATAAACCGATGAAGGGCCACCCGAGAGAATGATCGCCAAAGGCTTCTTGGCCATAACCTCATCAGCAGTGATGTTGTGGTGAACGATCTCGCTGTAAACACCGGCCTCGCGAACACGACGGGCAATCAGCTGAGCATATTGGGCGCCGAAGTCGACGACTAGGACTGGCTGGTTAATTGCTCTCTCCTTCGATTTGAGCTTTCGCCACCTTGCTGAAGTGGCGCTCGGTGAAGAATGACAGCATTGGCACAATGCCACCGGCAGCAATGATTAGAAAACGCGTGAAACTCCAACGCATGAGCGTCCAGAGCCTAAAGTCACCAAACAGGTAGGCAACATACAGCCAACCGTGAACGATCAAGATTGCGGTTGAAAGGTTGAACCCGCTAGAAAGCGCAACGTTTTCGCCACCAACCGAACGCAACTCTAGAGTCACCAAACCGTGAAGGCCAAAGGCATAAAAGTCATAGCCAAGCCCGTAGCGCACAACCATCTCGGTGACCAACAACATCAAGAACGTACCGGTTACATACGAAGTAACGCGAAAGTACTTAACTGCGCTGATTTGGGCTTTAGGCATGGTTCAAGTTTACCTTTCAAGCCAAGTCCCATAGGGTAACCATCAAGTTTGAAGCTTTGGATGGGTGCTGTTAGCTAGTCCACGAACTTCATTGGAGGTTCTGAAACCTTAATGTCCAAATCGCGCTCAATCTTACGTGACCTCATATAAAAACGAGCACGAGTCAGAATTGTCGAAATAAGGTAGACGCTCGTCGCCCATATCAAGTCTCCAATTAGGAGAAGTTGAAATAGCGGTGGAAGATCCCAATAGAGCCCAACTGTGAACAGAACTTGCAGCGAAAGAACAATCGCAATAAGCACATACCGGTTTTTGAATTCTGAAATTGATTTTTCAATCGGCGCAAAAGTAAGGATTGGCAGTACCAGACAAAACAAGAAAAGAACTAATGCGAGGTCTACCATTATTTTCGCCCCCAATGTTTTCTTAGGATGTCGACAGGGTTTTTGACTAAGAACCTCCATGCGAATGAGTAAGCCCCTGGAACAACCGACTTCGCAAGAAAATTCATAGCTTTAGAGAAACTCATTTTCTTGGAAAAGTGAGAAATAAAGCTCGCGACCGCCTTGGTTGGGCCTGAAAAAACTATATATTTCGTTGCTGTTCTAAAGATTACTTTAAAAACTGGGCCTTTACCAAGGGTAATTGCACCAAGGACAAAACCATCAAGTAATCGTTCGTTGTATTTTTCACCTTGCGGTATAGCCTCTGCTTGAGCATCAGCCCCTTCGCTCGCCGCCCCGACTAAACCTCCTGCAACGGCGAGACTAACAATGCAGCCTGCGCCAAAGGATTCGGGGCAGATTGCCAAGCCTCCGAGAATTACAAGTCCGCCACCAATGAAGTCAATCCAGCCATTCAACCCATTGAAATCATGCTCGCATAACGGATCATTTGGATACGTGTAACTGTTTTCGTTTCCGCCTTTGACGGGGTCTGGGCTGGTGAATTGGTTTGTTTCTGGGTTGTAGACCCTGGCGCCCATGAGGATTAGTCCAGTTGCGTTGGTGGCTCGTTCTGCCCCGGCGTAGGTGTTGTAGTTAATCAGGTTTGTGTTGGCCGGGTTGGTTGAGTCTTGGTTACCGAACTCGTCGTAACTACACCAGGCTGTTGCAGTGTTGGTTGAAAGATCAATGGTTGTTACTGTGTTGCCTCGTAAGTCATGGAGCTGCATCACACCGGTTGCTGAACCGTTTTGGATTGTGGTTGTGACGTTTAAACCTGTGCCGAGTGACGGTGTGTAGATCTCAGTTTTAGTGACCGTGTTCGGGGTTGCTTTTGCCGCTTGGGTGCTCCAGGTTGGGTTGTAACTACCGTCGGTGTAGTGCCTTGTGGTTGTGGTGTTGCCACTTGTTTCGTTGAGGCGGCGACCTTCAGCGTCGTATGAGAAGTTGGTGGTTGCCCCTGACTGGTTGATCATCGTTACTTGATCGTTGGTGTTGTAGGCGAGGGTGATGGTGCCGTTGTTGTTTGGCGCATCGGCCGCAGGGATTAGGGTGTTTCGGCCTAGGGCCTCGTATTGGTAGTCGGTGTGCTTAACCTTGGCAAAGTTCGAAATATTGAAGCTAGGACGCACACCCGAGCGCTCCAACAGCAAAGTCACCAGAAACCCCAATCAAAGATAGGAACAAACCTAGCGTTAACAGTAAAGAAATATCAAAGAATCAGCACTTAATTGCTGAACTGTTACTTTTCAGGGCTTTGGCGGAGTCCGAGGCGTTCGTCTTGGACCATGCGCCACCAGAGGAAGACAGCGAAGCCGGCGAATAGTGCCCACTCGACCGCATAGAAGGCGTTTAGGGCGTTGATCTCGGTTTTTTGTTGCTGCTGTTCGATGACGATTGGGTTGGCGACTTGGGCATCTGAGATGGCGACGAAGCCTGGGTAGACCTCGCCGATTGGTGCATCGGTTTGGTTGATTAGTTGTTCAACCGAGAGGCTTTGAAATAGTCGGGTTTTCTTTGGTTGAGGTTCCTCACTTGGCAGGTAGAAGCCGGCAAGTTTGCCATCGGGGGCGAAGGCAAAGAAGTCTGCTTCGGTAGAGAAGTCGTAGGCAATAACCAGCTTGTCGCCGTTGGTTAGGGTGGCCAGGGCAACGTGCCATGTGCCGGTCTTGTTGTCTTGCTTGCGGTTGGCTACGCGGCCGAGAAACTCGGCCTTGCTGATGTTGATGGTGACTTTTCTTGCGGTGTCGTCGGTTTTGAAACCGTGGCCGGGTTTGGTGAGTGTTTCTAGGGGTGTTGTGGTTTGGGTGGTTTTAGTGCCGACCGTGGTTAAGGCTCTGCCGAGTTGCCATTGGCCGAGGGCTGCAAAGATTGCGGCGACCGCGAGAGCTAAGAAGAGCGCGCCAATCCATTTGGGGGTTAGCGCGACCTTCGCAAAGCTCTGAGGCATTAGGAGTTGTAAGGGGCTACGACTACGTCGACGCGCTGAAACTCTTTGAGGTCTGAGTAGCCGGTGGTGGCCATTGAGCGCTTGAGGGCACCGATGAGGTTTGAGGTGCCTTCGGCGTCGTTTGATGGGCCGTTCAAGATCTGCTCTAGTGAGCCGCCGGTGCCAACGTGAACTCTGTTGCCTCTCGGGAGTTCTGAGTTATGGGCTTCTTGACCCCAATGCCAGCCCTGGCCAGGTGCTTCTTGGGCGCGGGCTAGAACAGAGCCGAGCATTACGGCGTCGGCGCCGCAGGCGATTGCCTTGACTACGTCGCCCGAGGTGCCAAGGCCGCCGTCGGCGATTACGTGAACGTAGCGGCCGCCAGATTCGTCCATGTAGTCACGTCTAGCGCCGGCTACATCGGCTACTGCGGTTGCCATTGGGGCATGGATGCCTAGAACTTTGCGGGTGGTTGAGGCTGCTCCGCCACCGAAGCCAACGAGGACGCCGGCAGCGCCAGTTCGCATTAGGTGAAGGGCGGCGGTGTAGGTGGCTGCTCCACCGACGATTACGGGCACATCGAGTTCGTAGATGAACTCTTTGAGGTTTAGCGGCTCTTGGTTTTTTGAGACGTGCTCGGCTGAGACTGTGGTGCCGCGGATCACGAAGAGGTCGACGCCGGCGGCGACAACGGTTTTGTGAAACTCTGCGGTGCGCTGGGGGCTTAGGGCTCCGGCAACGGTGACTCCGGCTGCGCGAATCTGGGCTAGGCGGTCGCGAATCAGTTCTGGCTTGATTGGCTCAGAGTAGATCTGCTGCATGCGGGCGGTTGCTTGCTCGGGGGTTAGCTTCGAGATTTCGTTGAACTGCTGGGCTGGGTCTTCATAGCGAGTCCAGAGGCCTTCGAGGTCGAGAACACCCAGGCCGCCGAGCTTGCCGATGGCGATTGCGGTCTCTGGTGAAACGACCGAGTCCATCGGGGCTGCGAGCACTGGGAGGTTGAACGAGTAGGCGTCGATGTTCCAGGTGGTTGAAACGTCTCTAGGGTCGCGGGTTCGGCGGCTGGGTACTACTGCGATGTCGTCGAAGGCCCAGGCCCGGGTGCCGCGCTTGCCGCGACCGATTTCCATTTCGCTCATGGCGACTCCTAGCGGGTTCCGTAGTTGGGTGCTTCGATGGTCATCTGAATGTCGTGAGGGTGGCTCTCTTTGAGGCCGGCCGAGGTGATGCGAACAAACTTGCCGCGGGCTTGAAGCTCTTCGATCGAGTCGGCGCCGACATAGCCCATCGCTGCGCGAAGGCCACCGACTAGCTGGTGGGTTACTGAGGCGACCGAGCCGCGGTAGGGAACGCGGCCTTCGATGCCCTCTGGCACGAGTTTGTCTTCTCTAAGCACGTCGTCTTGAAAGTAACGGTCTTTCGAGTAGCTCTTGGCTTCGCCGCGGGACTGCATGGCTCCGAGCGAGCCCATTCCGCGGTAGGTCTTGAACTGCTTGCCGCCGACGAAGGTGATTTCGCCAGGGGCTTCGTCGGTGCCGGCAAGTAATGAGCCGAGCATTACCGCGGACGCACCGGCGACGATTGCTTTAGGAATGTCACCAGAATATTGCAGACCGCCATCGGCGATTACCGGCACGCCGGCAGGGCCGCAGGCGAGCGACGCCTGATAGACGGCGGTGATCTGAGGAACACCGACACCGGCAACCACGCGAGTGGTGCAAATCGAGCCTGGGCCAACGCCAACCTTCACGCCGTCGGCGCCTGCGGCAACCAGTGCTGCGGCTCCCTCGCGAGTCGCGACGTTGCCGCCGATGATGTCGACGTTCTTGGCGAACGGTTCGGCCTTTAGTTTGGCGACCATCTCGAGCACGGCCGAGTTGTGGCCGTGGGCGGTGTCGACGATTAGCACGTCGACTCCGGCCTCAACTAGGGCCATCGAGCGCTCCCAGGCGTCTTGGCCGACACCCACGGCTGCTGCAACAAGCAGGCGACCGTTGGCGTCTTTAGATGCGTTTGGGTATTTCTCGCTCTTGTCGAAGTCCTTGACGGTGATTAGGCCGCGGAGCTTCTCGTTGGCGTCAATCAGAGGTAGCTTTTCGATTCGGTGCTGGGCGAAGAGCGCGATGGCTTCTTCTGGGCGAATGCCGACCGGGCCGGTGATCAGAGGCATCGGGGTCATGATGTCTTTGACCAGGGTGGTGGTGCGCTGAACCTCGAGAACGAAGCGCATGTCTCGGTTGGTCACGATTCCGACCAGGCGGCCGTCCTCGTCGATTACGGGTAGGCCCGATACGCGGTATTGGCCGCAGAGGTCGTCGACCTCTTGAATGGTGGCAAGCGGGGTGGTGGTGACCGGGTGGGTGATCATGCCGGCTTCTGAGCGCTTGACTAGGTCGACCTGCTCGGCCTGGGCATCGAGCGAAAGGTTGCGGTGCAAAACGCCAATGCCGCCTTGGCGAGCCATGGCGATTGCCAAACGGGCTTCGGTAACGGTGTCCATGGCCGAAGAAAGTAGCGGAATGTTGATCTCTACGCGCTTAGAAATGCGGCTTCTGGTGTTGACCTGGCTCGGAACCACGTCGGATTCACCGGGCAGGAGCAAGACGTCGTCGTAGGTGAGCCCTAGGAAACCGAAAGGGTCATTCTGAGTCATTAGTAAGACCTGCCGTTAAGAGGTTTGTTTCGGTAATTCTACCCGTGATAACACCTTTGTTTCTATTCGGTAAAACCCCCTTTAAGAGGTCTACATCTCTAGTAGGGTTCAATCTTGAAACAGCAATGGCGCGAATCGGCGTCATCGACAAATGGAGGTTGGTTTGAACCAGTCCATACCGCGCAGCGTTGGCCGCAAATGGCTAGGAATAGTTGCCCTTCTGTTCGCATTCCTAATCGGTGGTTCGACCGCCTTTGCTGCGACTCCAACCCCGAGCCCAACCGGCGACGTCGCAACCACGTTCATCCTCGGCGGCAAGATTACCGACTGTGGTGTCGGCATCCCCGGCATTAAGATTTCGGTCACCGGCCCGGGCACGACTGCCAACCTTGTCACCGACAAAAAGGGTTTATGGGAAGTCCAAACCCCGACCACAACCCGCTACCTAAAAGACAAGTTCACCGTAACGCTCGACAAGACCACACTGCCAAAGGATCGCGTTCTAATCGGCACCTCGACTCGCACGGTCGTGTTCAACATGGTCAACTCGGCGAGCGCTGCCTTCAAGCTGGTGCCGATCGACTGCGGTTCTACCTCTCCAAACCAGCCAAAGGCTGCCGAAAACCCAATCGTGGTAGCTCTCTTCAACGGCATCAACTTCGGTCTGATGCTCGCAATGGCGGCCATCGGTCTCTCACTGATTTACGGAACCACGGGCCTTAGCAACTTCGCCCACGGTGAAATGGTCACAATTGGCGCACTTTCTACCTGGGTCTTCAACCGGGTCTTGGGCTTAGACCTGATTCCCGCGGCTCTTCTCGCCATCTTGATCGTGACTGCGTTCGGTTATGCACAGGACGCGTTCATATGGCGTCCGTTGAGAAAGAAACGAATCGGCCTCACCCAGATGATGATTGTTTCGATCGGTCTCTCGATGGTGGTTCGTTACGCACTTCAGATGATCTTCGGTGGCGACACCAAGGTGCTCACCCAGGGCGAGACCTGGAGCATTCTCGGCATCAGCATGCCGGCCGTGAACGTGATCTGCTCCGCCCTCTCGGTCGTGGTTCTGGTTGCCTACAGTCTGTTCTTGACCAAGACTCGAATCGGCAAGGCGACCCGTGCTGTTAGCGATAACCCATCACTGGCAGCATCGACGGGCATCGACGTAGAACGAATCATCAGAATCGTTTGGATCATCGCTGCCGTGCTAACCGGTATCGCGGGTGTGTTCATCGGCCTCTACGAGCAAGCAGCCTGGGACACCGGATTCTGGAACCTTCTGCTGATCTTCGCAGCGGTAACCCTCGGTGGCCTCGGAACCTCGGCTGGAGCCGCGGTTGGCGCGATGATCATCGGTTTGCTAGTAGAACTCTCGACCCTGGTGATTCCGCCAGACCTGAAGGTCGCGGCGGCTCTGGTCGTCATGATCCTGGTGCTACTGGTGAAACCAGAGGGCGTTTTGGGCAAAAAGCAGAGAATCGGATAGGTAACCAATGGATCTCATTTTAGGTAACGCCATCAGCTGGCTCTTTCAGCCAATCACAGCCGCCTACGCTCTGGCAGCGATCGGTATCGCGCTGCACTTCGGTTTCACGGGACTACTCAACTTCGGTCAGGCCGTATTCATGGCTGTCGGCGCCTACGGGTTCTCGATCTCGGTCAAGTTCTTCGGCCTAGGCTTCTGGCCAGCGGTTGGTGTAGCAGTAATCGCCTCAATTGCGATGGCGTTCCTGCTCGGAATACCAACGCTTCGGCTCAGAAGCGACTATCTGGCCATCGTGACTATCGCGGCGGCCGAAGTGTTCCGATTCATCGTCTCGACCACCTCGGCTCAGCCGGTCACCGGTGGCCCTCAGGGCCTAAACCAGTACTCCGAGGGCTTCTACGCGATGAACCCGATTCCGGTCGGTCACTACAAGTTCTGGGTTTGGGATTTCAAACAGGACGACCTGTTCGCAATCGCAGTTTCGTGGCTAGTCGTGACCTTCTTCGCAGTCTTGCTAGCGATCCTGATTCGCAGCCCGTGGGGTCGCGTCATCAAGGGTATTCGCGAAGACGAAGACGCCGTGCGCTCGCTCGGCAAGAACGTCTATTCATACAAGATGCAGTCGCTGGTCGTCGGTGGTCTCATGGGAACCTTCGCCGGAATCCTGTTCGTGCTGCCAACCTCGGTTCAGCCTGGCAACTACGGCACCACGCTCACGTTCTACATTTGGACGATCCTTCTTCTAGGTGGTGCCTCGACCGTGATCGGTTCGATCGTCGGCGCGATGATCTTCTGGTCACTGCTTTCGCTCACCGGAGATCTGCTCTCTACCGGAGTCGACAACGGAACCATCACGTTCCTCACTCAGAACCAGGTTGGTGCGATTCGCTTCATGCTGGTTGGTGTGGCTCTGATGCTGCTGGTCATCTTCCGTCCGCAAGGAATCTTCGGCAACAAGAAGGAGCTGTACTTCAATGCCTAGTCAGATCGCAATAGGCGCAGCGGTTCCCGGTTGCGCAAAGGTAGACCCGATTCTCATCGCAGACAACGTTCGTCGTCAGTTCGGCGGAAACGTCGCGGTTGACGTCGAGCACGTCGAGATCCCACGCGGCCTAATCACCGCGCTGATTGGCCCTAACGGTGCCGGCAAGACCACGTTCTTCAACCTGCTGACCGGTTTCGATCAGCCGAACTCGGGTGACTGGACCTTCGACGGCGTGAAGCTCGCCGGCGTCCCAGCTTTCAAGGTCGCCAGAATGGGCATGGTTCGCACCTTCCAGCTCACCAAGTCGCTCAACATGATCACCGTCATGGAGAACATGCGCCTCGGCGCCCAAAAGCAGCCTGGCGAAAGCCTGCTTCGCGCACTGATTAAACCGCTTTGGAAGCGCAACGAGGACGCAATCACGGCCAGAGCCGCCGAGCTGCTAACCCGCTTCAAGCTAGACGCCAAGAGCGATGACTTCGCAGCCAGCCTCTCGGGTGGCCAGCGCAAGCTTCTAGAGATGGCCCGCGCGCTGATGACTCAGCCTCGTCTGGTGATGCTCGACGAGCCAATGGCGGGCGTCAACCCTGCTCTCACCCAGAGCCTCCTAGAGCACATCAGAGGGCTCAAGAACGAGGGCATGACGGTTCTGTTCGTCGAGCACGACATGCACATGGTTCGCAATATCTCCGACTGGGTCATCGTCATGGCCGAAGGCAAGATCGTTGCCGAAGGTCCACCGAACGAGGTCATGAAGAACCCTGCCGTGATTGACGCCTACCTCGGCGCGCACCACGACAGCGACCTCGGCACCGAAAAGCAAGCGAAAGGCAACTAATGGCTAGCAACAACACCGTTGTCGAAACCAAGGGTCTCTACGCCGGCTACCTACCGGGTGTCAACATCCTGAACGACTGCAACATCACGGTCAAGCAGGGCGAACTGATCGGAATCATCGGCCCGAACGGCGCAGGAAAATCCACTCTGCTCAAGGCCATCTTCGGCTTGGTGAACGTGCGCGAGGGCACCATCACGCTTAACGGTGAAGACATCACCGGGCTCAAGGCCAACAAGCTCGTCGCCAAGGGTGTCGCGTTCGTGCCACAGAGCAACAACGTGTTCCCGAGCCTCACGATAGAAGAAAACCTCGAAATGGGTGTGTTTCAGACCCCGAAGCGCTTCAAGGAGCGTTTCGAGTTCGTCACCGACGTGTTCCCCGAACTGCTCAAGCGCCGTGCCCAGCGCGCCGGTTCGCTTTCGGGCGGTGAGCGCCAGATGGTGGCGATGGCTCGCGCACTCATGGTCGATCCCAAGGTTCTGCTCCTGGACGAACCCAGCGCCGGGCTCTCGCCCGTTCGACAGGACGAAGCCTTCCTACACGTTCGCAGCGTCAACGAGGCTGGTGTGACCGTAATCATGGTTGAGCAGAACGCTCGCCGCTGCCTGCAGATCTGCGACCGCGCCTACGTGCTCGATCAGGGCAAGGACGCCTACACAGGCACCGGCCGTGAACTTCTAGCAGACCCTAAGATGGTCGAGCTCTACCTCGGCAACCTGGCCGAACAAAAGTAACCAAGTTTCCTTAAAGGGTAAAAGAGAATCCCCCAGCCTTTCGGCTGGGGGATTCTCTTGTCAGGAGATTAGCGATTAGCCAATCTTTCCGTATACCTGGTCCTGAGCGGTGTTGTTGTTGTTGGTGCCGAAGATGTACGTAGCTACGTAAGCCTCGGTTGGGTCACCATTGGCGTCGAACGAGATCGGGCCAGAGACACCCTCAAAGTCGATGTCCTTGCCAGCCTTGATCAAGTCAAGAGCTGTCTTGTAGCCGCCAGCCTTCGTGAAGTCAACCTTGGTTCCGCCCTTAGAGACGTCGACCATGTACTTCTTGATGGTTGCACCGGTTACGTCTTCACCGTTCTGAACTGCAACAGATGCAGCAAGAGCGATCAACATGGTGGCGTCGTATGACTCAGCAGCGTAAGCAAAAACGGTTAGGTCCTTGTTTACGGTTGCTAGGCGAGTCTTGAAAGCGTCACCAGCGATAACACCAGGGATGGTTCCCTGAGCGCCAGCGATGTTGAAGTCAGTGAAGTCCTTCGAGAAGTCGGCGGTGTTTCCGTCAACTAGGTAAAGCGCGGTTGCGTCCCAGCCCTTGGTCTTTACAAGGTAAGGAAGGATAACCTTTGCTTCGTCGAACGAGATAAGAGCGATAGCGTCAGGGTTTTGAGCGAGTAGCTTGTCAACCTGAGCGTTTGCGTTCTTGGTAGCGGTTGGGAAGACCTGGTTGCCAACGACGGTTCCGCCCTGAGCAATGATCGACTTCGCTGCGTTCTCTTGTAGACCGGTACCGTATGGGTCCTGCATGGTCAAGAAGCCAACCTTGGTGTGGCCGTCCTTGATGATGAGGTTACCTAGTACGCGTCCCTGAAGAACGTCTGATGGAGCGGTACGGAAGTAGAAACCGTCGTCGCTGTAGGTGCTTAGTACCGGAGCGGTGTTAGCAGGTGAAACCTGAACCATTCCGTCCTTTACAACCTGGTCGATGACCGAAAGGGTTACACCAGACGATGCAGCACCGACGAATGCATCAATACCGGCAGCGTTTAGAGCTGCTACCGACTGAGAAGCAATGTTGGTGGTGGTGTCGCCCGAGTCAGTGTGCTTGACAGATACGCAAGCGCCGCCAACTCCACCGTTCTCGTTGATCTCCTTAACAGCAAGGTCTACACCTGCGATTTCTGGAGCACCAAGGAACGCTAGGCTACCGGTGGTTGGAAGAAGGCTACCTAGCGAAAGCTTGGCGTCCTTGCAGTTTTTTGCATCAAAACTGGCTGCAGCGCAACCAGAGAGGACCAAAGCGGCGGTTGCAGCAGCAGCTACTAGGCCGAGTCCTCGCTTGAGGTTCTTGTTCATGTTTTCTCCGTTTCGAATGGAAGCGGGCACGAGAGGGAACTCCCGTACCACTAGGCAAAAGCATAGCCAGCCCAGCGATTGCGCGCACCTCCGTTACGGCTTATGGCAACGAATTCACTACCCCGTAACCTGAACCTAAGTGGCATTTCGTTGCCAAACGCCGAAAAAACTGCGAATTACGCCGAAATCAAGCAAGCAAGCACCGTTTTTCGCGACAAATCGAGGCAAAAAACACGTGTAACAATCTTGTTTCGATACCGCCAACGGCTTGTTAACGAGCTATTTCGAACCCCTGCGCGAAGAAACCATGTCGACCGACAAAAACGCCAGAGCCAACCAAACCAAGCCGAAACCGAACCAGCGAGCCAACGGCATCGACTCGTGAAAATAAAGCAGCCCCAGGCTGAACTGGATGATCGGGGTCAGAAACTGCATGAACCCCACCCAACTCAAAGGCAGATGTTTGGCGGCAGAACCGAACAAAATCAGCGGAATCGCGGTCAACACCCCAAAACCAACCAAACCGAACGAACCCCAAAAACCAGACGCCCCGAACTGCGGACCCAGCGGCAAGAAAAACACGAACTCGACCAGAGCAACCGGCAGCAAAAAACCAGACTCAAAGGCAAACGAGTTCAAAGCCGAAACTTTGCCGCCGAGCTTATTCTTTGCCAAACCGTAAATACCGAACGAGCCGGCCAGAATCAAAGCGATCCAAGGCGGACGCCCGTAATCAAAAGTCAGAATCAAAACGGCAACAAACGCGACCCCAACCGCAACCCACTGCCAAACCCGCAACCGCTCCCCGAGAAAAATCACCGCCAAGACAATCGTCACGATCGGGTTGATGAAATACCCCAGCGAAGACTCGACCACGTGCCCGGAGGCAATACCGATCACATACGCCTGCCAGTTGATCATGATGAACACCGCGGCCACCAGAATCCAAACCAAGGACGACCGAGAAGACAGAACCGAACGAACCGAACCCCAGGAGCGATTAACTGTAATCAAACCCACCGCGGCCAAGAAGCCGAAGACCACTCGCCAAACGACAACTTCAACAGGCGAAGCAAAACCCAAAGCAGAGATGATGATCGGGAACGAACCCCAAATCAAATACGCGGTCAACCCATAGGTCAGACCCTTAGCCGTATTAGTTGAGCTCACCCACCAACACTAACCACAAAGAGAAACGCCCCGAGTCAAAGACCCGAGGCGCTCCCGCTAAAACGCTTTATCGAACTACGACAGCCAAAACGTCGCGAGCCGAAAGAATCAAGAACTCTTGACCTTCGAACTTAAGCTCGGTGCCGCCGTACTTCGAGAAGATCACCTTGTCGCCAACGGCTACGTCAACCGGAATACGAACTCCGTTGTCGTCAACGCGACCTGGGCCTACGGCAATAACCTCAGCCTCCTGTGGGCGCTCCTTGGCGGTGTCTGGAATAACCAGACCCGAAGCGGTGACGGTCTCGGCTTCTAGCAGGCGAACGACGATGCGATCTTCTAGTGGCTTGATGTTTACAGACACGGGTGACCTCTTCTAACTAATAAGTAATGGGCCTCGATTGAGACTCCTCAATTCTAAATCACCATTAGCACTCTTGCAAGGCGAGTGCTAGTTGCTAACAAATAGGCTTGAACCGTGAACCGCGACGATTTCTTGCAACTGCTCTCCAAAGAGGGCCAGTCGCTCCTGTCACAAATCGACTACAACACCAAGCTCGACATCGTCAAAACCATCACAAAACTAAGAGCCCAGGGCCATGACCCAGCCCTAGTCGCCAACGCCCTAAGCCAAGCAAAACTAAGAAAACGAGCCGAAACCAAGTTCGGCGAATTCGCAGAAAGAATGTTTTTCACCGAGGACGCCCTCGAGCAAGCTTCAAGACTCCAGGTTGCCGCCCTCCATGCCAACCGCTTCAAGCAAGCGGGAGTGACAGAAGTAGCCGACCTCGGCTGCGGCATAGGCGCCGAATCACTCGCCTTCGCCTCACTCGACCTCAAAGTCAACGCCTATGAACTCGACGAAGTCACCGCCGCCATCGCCGCCTATAACCTCGCCATCTTCGAAAACGTCGAAGTATCAAACGAGGACGTCACCAAACGCGACCTAAGCAAACACCAAGCACTCTTCTTCGACCCAGCCAGAAGAAACTCAAAGGCAAGACTCTTCAACCCCCAAGACTTCTCACCCAACTTCGACTGGGTAATCGAACAAGCCAAAAAGAAGCCTTCTGGCATCAAACTCGGCCCCGGCCACCCTCACACCCAGATTCCCGAAGAAGCCGAAGCCCAGTGGGTATCCGTCGATGGCGACCTGGTCGAGCTCTCCCTCTGGTTCAACGAAACCAGAAGACAAGACATCTCAAGATCAGCCCTCCTGATCACCAAAGACGCCAAATACGAACTCAAAACGAATGAGAAAGAACAACCCGCCCCAACCGGCGAACTCGGCCAATACATTCACGAACCAGACAACGCAGCAATCAGATCACACCTGATAAACCTGCTCGCCGAAGAAACCAACACCCACACCATCGACCCCAAGATTGCCTACCTAAGCAGCAACCACGAGGTCAACTCCCCCTGGCTCAAGAGCTACAAAGTGATCAAAGAAATGCCATTCGACAGAAAACAACTCAAGGCCTACGTAAAGGCGAACGAGATCGGCACCCTAGAGATCAAGAAACGCGGAGCCGACATAACCCCAGAAGAGCTCCGCAAAGAGCTCTCGCCTAAAGGCAAGAAAAAGGCAACGCTCATCGTCACCAGAATCGGGGACGCCCACCGCGCTATTTTTGTGGAACCCCAACCTGTCGCCGAATAGAGTCCATCGACTTCATGATCTCCACACTCTCGCCCAGCGGAAGAATCGGGCTTTCGGTCATCCCCTTGCTTAGACAGTCTTCGAAGTGGAGCGCCTGGTGTTGCATGCCGCGTCCTCGTTGTTCTGGGATGTATTCGCGAATCAGAGTGTCGTCTGGCCCGATGATGCGCCAGGCGACGTTGTTATAGAACGGGCCGTCTAATTCGACTCTGGCTTTGGTGCCAACGATCTCTGCTGTGGTTGATCCGGCTGCGCTCATGCAGGTGGCGAGTAGTGCGCCAGCGCCGGTTTCGTATTCGAGCGAGACGGCTGCCCACTCGTCCACGCCGCGTTCGGTGAGCTTGCCATTGGCGTGAACCGCGGTTGGTGAGCCGAGGATTCGGTAGGCGAACGAGAGTGGGTAGATGCCGAGATCGAGCATGGCTCCGCCTCCGAGGTCCGGGTCTTGCAGGCGTTCGACATGGGTGAGTAGTT
>WLPL01000011.1 GCA_009698805.1 Actinomycetota bacterium
CTTCTGGTCGGCTCTGACACTCGCGCGGGTCAGGCCAACGTCTTCGGTCACGACAAGTCGGTTCTCGCCGACGTCCTCATTCTTTTGCACATCTCAGCCGACCGCAAGAACGCGGTGGCACTGAGCTTCCCGCGAGACCTTTTGGTTCCTTGGCCTGCTTGCCCGAGCACCTCCGGCGGCCCAGGCTACCTGCCCCAAAGCCTCGGCCAGATTAACGCAACCATCGCCAATGGCGGTCCAGGTTGCACGTTGCTGACCGTCGAAAAACTGACCGGAGTTCAGATTCCTTACCTCGCGATGATCAACTTCAGCGGAGTAATCGAGATGTCGAACTCAATCGGTGGAGTCGAGGTTTGCGTTGCCAAAGACATTCACGACACCTACACGTTCCTGAACCTGAAGAAGGGCAAGCACGTTCTTCAGGGCATGGAGGCACTTCAGTTCTTGCGAACTCGTCACGGTGTCGGCGATGGTTCCGACCTAAGTCGCATCTCGAACCAGCAGGTGTTCCTAACCTCACTGATTCGCAAGGTTCGCAGCGAAGGCGTTTTGACCAATCCACTGAGGTTGATGTCGCTCGCCAACGCAGCGGTTCGCAATATGACGCTCTCAACCTCGCTAGCCGACCTGAGCACCATGATTGCCATCGGTGGTGCTTTGAAGAACATTCCTCTCGAAAAGATCACATTCCTGCAGGTTCCAGCGCGCGGCGGCCTTCCAGCGCCTTACTCTGGCCGAGTCATGCCAATTGAGGGCAAAGCCGACCTCCTGTTTCAAAAGCTCCGCGACGACGAACCGATCCTGATCACCAAGGCCAACCCGGGCACCGGTGCGATTGTTGAGACTCCAGTACCTTCGGCGACCCCAAACCCCACCCCGACCCCGACCCCGACAGATTCTTACCTGGACGACACCTACCGAGGAACCAACGGTTCATTAACGACCTGCTCGGGTTAGTGTGGAACCATGACCGAACATGTTTCGGCTCTGGATCTTTTTACGATCGGCATTGGTCCGTCTAGCTCACACACCGTGGGCCCGATGAGAGCAGCTGCTCAGTTCAACGACGAACTGCGAGCCAAAGGGATTACCTCCGATTCAATCCGCGTTACCCTCTACGGTTCACTGGGGGCCACCGGCATTGGGCACGGCACCAAAAACGCTATCCTCGCCGGTCTGCAAGGCCAGCAACCCGAAACCTGCGACCCCGAATATGTGCGGTCGCTAACCGAGAACCCAAACGTCGAGTTCGTTTTCGAACCTCGGACGCGCCTCCCGAAGCATTCGAACGGCATGAAATTTGAAGCCGGCGGTTTCGATAAGACCTATTACTCGGTCGGTGGCGGCTTTGTAGAGACCGATGAACCCAAACCGGCAGTCAAACAAGACCTCCCATACCCTTACCAAACCGCCGACGAACTTCTCGAGATTTGCGAACGCGAAAACCTGACCATCGCCCAGGTAGGCATGGCGAACGAGCGCGCTCAACGCCCAGACCGTGACGTCGACGCCGAACTTAGACGAATCTGGCAGGCGATGAAGAGCTGCATCGAAGCCGGACTTCAAACCGAAGGCGTCTTGCCTGGCTTCCTGAAGGTCGACCGACGTGCCGCTGGAATCCATCGCCAGCTAGAAACTCGCGAAGGCGACCAATCGATGGAATCACTGCAGGCCTACGCAATCGCGGTGAACGAAGAGAACGCCGCCGGCAACCGGGTTGTCACCGCCCCCACTAACGGAGCCGCCGGCATAATTCCCGCCGTCGCCTACTACGCCCTCAAACACCGAAACATCAGCGACGAAACCCTCGCGATCGAATACCTGATTACCGCTGCAACCATCGGCGGCCTCTACAAGCGAAACGCAAGTATCTCGGGCGCCGAAGCCGGTTGCCAAGGCGAGGTCGGTTCGGCTTGCTCGATGGCCGCGGGAGCGCTTGCCCAGATCCTCGGAGGAACGCCTCGACAGGTTGAAAATGCCGCCGAGATTGCCATGGAACACAACCTTGGCTTAACCTGCGACCCGGTCGGAGGTTTCGTCCAACTGCCGTGCATCGAACGCAACGCCATCGCTGCCGGCACAGCCGTCGCAGCCGTGCGCCTCGCCCTCAACGGAACCGGCGTTCACAAGATATCGCTCGACACCGTGATCGAGACCATGCGCCAAACCGGTGCCGATATGTCGACCAAATATAAGGAGACCTCGATGGGTGGTCTCGCCGTCAACGTCGTCGAATGTTAGCCCTTTAGCCACCTTTGATTTTCGGCTAAACTTATCGAGTTCCATGGAGACGTCGCATAGCCCGGTCGAGTGCGCCTCACTGCTAATGAGGTAACCCTGAAAGGGGTTCGGAGGTTCAAATCCTCTCGTCTCCGCAGAAAAAGAATTCCCGCCAACCATAACGGTCGGCGGGATTTCTACGTTGCTAACGAATCATCAAAACAACTTCGATGATCAAAATCGAAACCTTGATCAAAGTGATGATCAGTTCAAAAACTTGATGTTTATTCAAGTTTTCTCCTGTCCGTAGGGCGCGAACCAACGAGCAACTAACCGGACACACAAATGCCTTGCCGAAGGCGAAGCAATCTGTTTATACTCATTGATGAGGGATCTCATCGGATTGTGTGTCCGATTCGAAGCTCACCTGGGCTTCAAACTAATGCCCCCGGCTGCTACCGGGGGTTTAGTTTTTAACTGGTCTGAACAAAGTCGCGCTTTCTGCCAGTTTCATAATCTTGGGCTAGAAACCAGCTCTAAAACGGGCCTGTGGGTAAGCGGCAAATAGACTTGGGGAACCAATAACGAAAAGGGCTCCTCGATGTCTAACGTTCAAATTCCCGGCTACAAGCACCGCTGGCTCGTTCTAACCGTTGTGCTCATCGCCGAGATGATGGACCTCCTCGACGCCACCATCGTCAACGTGGGTGGCCCGGCACTCGCCGAAAAGCTTCATGCCACACCAACCGACCTTCAGTGGGTGATCGGTGGCTATGCTCTTGCCCTCGGTTCTGGTCTGATCCTTGGTGGCCGCCTCGGAGACCGCTTTGGTCGCCGCAACATGTTCCTTTTCGGCCTCATCGGCTTCACCCTCGCCTCACTAGCCTGCGCCTTCGCGCCAACCGTCCTGGCGCTCATCGTCCTGCGCTTTATTCAGGGTTTCTTGGGTGCAATGCTCTTGCCTCAGGGCTTCGGTTTGATTCGCGACGCGTTCCCGCCAGCAGAGTTCGGCAAGGCCTTCGCGGCCTATGGCCCGGCCTTCGGCTTGGGAGGAATCCTCGGCCCAATCATCGGCGGCTTCCTGATTCAGGCAAACATTTTCGACCTAGGTTGGCGAGCAGTCTTTTTGGTAAACGTTCCAATCGGTATCGTCGCGACTATCCTGTCTTACCAATATGTTCAAAAGACGGACGCCGACAAGACCATCAAAATCGACATCTTTGGCGCACTTTTGGTCATGGTGGCGTCCGGACTTTTGGTCTACCCGCTAATCAAGGGCCAAGAAGCCGGTTGGCCCCTTTGGACCTACCTGATGCTCATCGGTTCGGTTCTCGGGTTCCTGCTTTTCGCAAGACTCGAATTCGCCGCTAGGAAGAAGGGCAAAACCTCCCTGATCGACCCAACTATCTTCAAAAAGCGTGCCTATACCTTCGGCCTAGCCGGGCTTGGTCTCTACTTCGCTGGCTTCACCGGCATCTACCTGATTCTCACCCTGTTCCTTCAGTTCGGCGAAAAGTTCACCTCGTCTGAAGCCGGTCTCGGCAACATCCCAATCGCACTGGGTTCAGCAATCGGCGGCACCATCAGCGGCGCATTCCTAGCCGACAAAATTGGTGGACGCTACACCCTCCAGATCGGTGCAGCGATTCAGGTAATCGGCATCGCGTTGCTCTGGTTCGCCCTGCCCGGCTTGGCAAACTTCAGCATCTGGCAATTGGTGCCTGCCTTAGTTGTTTCTGGCATCGGAACCGGCCTTATCGCCGCCCCAATTTTCGACACGATCCTCTCAACAGTTGAACCCCAGCAAAGCGGCTCGGCCAGCGGAGTGCTCTCGGCAGTCCAATCCGTCTTCTCGTCTGTCGGAGTCGCCATCTTCGGAACCGTCTTCTTCAACTTCGCCCTCAAAGGCCAAGCAGACGTTGGATTCAGAAACGCGCTGCTAGTGCAGCTAGTTTTGGTTGTTCTATTCACCGCGGTCGCCAGCTTCCTACCCAAGCGTCCGGCGCACTAGTTACTAGCGAAAGGTAAGCGAAAATGAAAAACAACACTCTGGCAATGGTTGCCACCATCTCGCTAATCGTCGGCGTCGCCTCGCTCATTGGCTACATCGACCCAGCAGTCTGCCCACCAAATGTTGAACAGGCTTTCATAACCTGCCAACAGTCTGCTTCTGAACATATCTGGGGTTTCGTTGGCTTCACGGCATTCGGATTAGTCACACTGGTGGTCGGAACAATCTCTAACAGGAGACGTTCGAGAAAAAGCGACTCCAACTAGGTTCGATTAGACCTAGATTCTGCATCAATTGGGGCAGTAGCGAGAAAGAAGCGAATCCGCTAAACTGACTAAGTTGTCTTTCGCAAGAAAGCCACCCAGCGTTTGTAGCTCAACGGATAGAGCATCTGACTACGGATCAGAAGGTTGGGGGTTCGAGTCCCTCCAAGCGCACGAAAACCCCGCAGGATCTCACGTCCGCGGGGTTTTTACTTTTATAAGAGGCGAGTGGGCACGGACTCCAGGACTGCCATTGCTGCGTTGTGGCCGGCAATGCCACTGACGGCGCCACCACGACGAGCGGTTGAGCCGCAGAACAGGATTCCACTGAAGCCTGATTCGACTCCCCAACGCTGGGCCGGACTTTCGAGGGCATCGTCATCTTCGACGAATGGCCAACTCAGTGGGGCGTGGAAGATGTTTCCGCCAGGCAAACCCAAGGCATCTTCAAGATCTTGAGTGGTCTTAGTTTCGATGCACGGTTTTCCGTCTGAATCGGTCAAAAGAAGGTCGCGGATGTCCTCGGCGAGCACGGAATTAATTGAATGGATGGCGGCTAGCTCTAGGGCTGCGCGCATCTCGTCGTGGTCGCGTCCGTTTAGAAGTGAATGTGGCGTGTGGAGGGCGAAGACTGTGAGCGTTTGAGCGCCGGAAGCCTGCAACTCGGCACCGAGAATGCTGGGGTCGGTGAGGGAGTGGCAGTAAATCTCGCAGGGCAGCGGGTTGGGGATCTCGCCCTTTGCGGCTTGGTCATAGGCGCTTTGCAGCTGCTCGTAACCTTCATTGATATGAAAGGTTCCGCCGAAAGCGGCAACCGGGTCGATGCCAGCCTTGAGCTTTGGAAGCCGCTTAAGCAGCATGTTCACCTTGACCTGGGCACCTTCGATGTTGTGCGTAGTTTCTTTACCGAGCAGTTTTTTTAGAACGGGCTCTGAAACGTTGGCGAGCAGGTACCTGGCCGAAAGCATTTTCGTTTGCCCATCCTGGCGGTAAGTGACAGCGCGGTTATCGTCGATTGAGAGGACCTCGCAGCCTGATCGAAGCTCGGCTCCGAGCTCGCGGGCTCGGTTGGCCATCGACTTGGTCACGGCTCCCATGCCACCAACCGGGATGCTCCACTCGCCGGTCTCGTTGCCGATCACGTGATACAAAAAGCACTTGTTCGCGTCGAGCGCAGGGTCGATGTTTGGCGCGAAGGTTCCGATGAATGCGTCCGTCATTACGACACCTCGAACTAGGTCGCTCTCAAAAGTTGCCTCGACGGTTTCGCCGATTGGATTTGCGAAAAACTCTTGCCAAAGCTCAGGGCCAACCAGCTCGGCCACGTCACTTGCCTTGCGCAAAGGCTCAAGCACGGTGCCAAACAACTTTTGGGCGATGACCCCGGTCTTGGAGTAGAACGCGTTCCAGCGCTCGAAGTCGCTCGCGGCATCGACTGAGGCGAACGATTGCGCCGTTGCCGCTTCGTCGTCTTTGTCGATTAGAAGGCCGTTACCGGTGGCGCCGTCGGGGGTGAATGAGCCGTAGCGTCGAGGGGCAAGCTCAACCTCAAGCCCAAGGTCTTTGATGATTTGGGTTGGCAGCAGGCTAACCAGGTATGAGTAGCGCGAGAGGCGGGCTTCGATTCCCTTGAACGATTGCGCCGAGATCGCTGCTCCACCGAACACGTCTTGCTTTTCTAGGACGACAACAGAGAGGCCGGCCTTAGCCAGGTAACCAGCGGCGACTAGGCCGTTGTGTCCGCCACCAATGATTGCAACATCGTAGGTTGTTTCGCTCATTTCCTAAGTTTAGGTCTGGCGCCCCCTTTGCTTACTAGGCTTGTGGCAACCGCATCCCTACTTCAGATGGTCCAGATTTGATGAGTAAAGAACTTACTAAGAGCCGCCTAGCCGGCGCCGACGGGCTTCGAGCGATTGCCTGTCTTCTTGTCGTTTGGCATCACACCGCGCAGAAACTGAATCCAGAGGGAGTCTCGCCACTTGTTGGGGCGCTTCACTTTCTAGGCATGCGCGGAGAAGTCGGCGTGAGCCTGTTCTTTGTGCTCTCAGGCTGCTTGCTTTCGGTTCCCTTTTGGGCGTCGTTCGTCGAGGGCAAGGCGTTTCCGTCAATCAAGAGATACGCGACCAATCGCGCAGCTCGAATTGCGCCAGCTTTCTGGCTGAATCTGATCATCTGCAGCATCCTGGGCGTTACGGTGTTCAACCTCGGGTTCAACTGGCAGAAGTTCTCTTCAGCCTTCCTCTTTATTAACAGTTACAACTACTCAACCTTTTTCCCGACTGAAATAAACGGGCCGCTGTGGTCTATTGGTTTAGAAGTCTCTTGCTACCTGCTGCTGCCGCTCGTCTTGTATGTCATCTTCAAAACCGCTAAATCAACCGCCTTCGCTTTCGCTGGGTTGATAACAACAATCGTGGCGTTGCAGGCGCTTAACCCACTCATAATTCAGCTATTCATGACGGACAACGACCAAAAAGGATGGCAGTTCGGTATGGACGGCGGAGCGAAGCAGTGGTTGCCGTATTGGAACATCGGATCATTCTTCACGCAGTTTTTGATTGGCTCGCTAGCGGCCTTGGTTATCGTCCAGCTTCGTTCAAAGCAAACCGCGGCCAATCGACTATTCGACTTGGGGTTTATCGCTTCGGCATTAGGGGCGATTCTCTTGGTGGTCGTGCGCTTGACCCCTGGTGCGCCGGACACCTTCACCCAGCAGCCCTACGTATCGCCATTTTTCGCGCTTTTCATGTCGGTCGCGCTAGTTTGCGGAAGTCACAGCGTTTACGTCTCTAGGGCACTCGACAATCGCGTGTTCTCGTGGCTGGCGAAGCTGTCGTTCGGAATCTACCTTTGGCACATGGTCGTTATCGAGATAATCGCCCGCAAGTTCATCGGCAACTACGTTTACTCCGGTTTGCACGATGTTTGGCAGTGGGTTTTGATCAGCGCAATCGTGTTAGCTACTTCGATAGCAATCGCGGCGGCATCCTGGCGGTTGCTTGAGTCACCGATTCTTCAAGCGGTTCGAGGGACCAAGCGCCCAGAGATGAAAAGCTGAACACAGTCAGAAGGCTTTTGCTCTGGCTGTTATCTCGCCAGCAAGCCTTTGAACTCGCCTAGGCTGAGATTATGAGCGGACCAACATGCCTCGAGTAGCCAGGGTGAAAAACGGTCACGAGCCCAGGATTTGTGAGCGTTGTGGGTTGCCCTTTGAGTGGCGCAAAAAGTGGGAACGCGATTGGGATTCCGTTAAATACTGTTCCGAAAGATGTAAGTCTGGGACGCATGTGAACACCGGGCAGGTTCGCCGATGACCGGCTTTGAACGAATCATCATCGTGCCTTTTGATCAACTGAGCATTGAGCACGGTGTGATGTCATCGGCAAACCCAAGGACCGATTTGGTTGTAATGATTGAGTCTCAGCGCATGCTCACCAATCGCGATTGGCACCTTGAGCGTTTATTTTTTATGGTTTCTAGTGCTCGGCACTTTGCCAAGGCAGCTCGCGAAAAGGGCTTCACCGTTGACTATCGCCGATCGGCTACGACACCTGAAGGCGTCCGTGAAGTTTGGGAGCAGTATGGGCGGTTGCCAACGGTTTCGGCAGAGCCAGCTTCTTTTGGGCAGGCCCGACAATTCGCTGAGTTGGGCGTTGAGGTTATTGAAACTGACTTTTTTCTGACCACTCGTTCGCATTTTTTCGCTTGGGCTTCACAGCAGAAGACCTACGTGATGGAGAACTTCTACCGGTTGCAAAGAGTCCGGTTGGGCATTCTGGTTGAGGGTGGCAAGCCGGTCGATGGGCGTTGGAACTTCGATGAAGACAATCGGCTTCCTCCGCCGAAGAGTTACGTTTGGCCGCCACGCTTGACGCACCTTCGAGACGAAATGGATCTCGAGGTCGCGAAACAACTTGGACATGAGGCCACCGACCTATGGGCAACAACGCGCGCCGGAGCACTTCAAGCGCTGGATCATTTCATCGAACACAACCTGGCGGGCTTTGGGCCTCTCGAAGACGCCTCAACCAACGATGACTGGTCGCTACACCACTCGCTGCTGAGCCCTTACCTCAACGTCGGGCTGTTACATGCTCGCGAGGTCGTAGCAGAGGCCTTGGACGCCTTCAATCGAGGTGAAGCACCGATTCAGTCGGTCGAGGCGTTTGTCAGGCAGATTATCGGTTGGCGTGAATACATAAACGGGATGTATTGGTTCTTGGGCGAGGGTTACGAGCAAGGCAATGGGCTTGCGGCTAACCGAAAGCTGCTGCCGCTTTTCACCGACTCCAAAAAGACGCAAATGAACTGTGTGTCCTCGGTGGTGTCCGACGTCGAAAAGCGAGCCTGGGTGCACCACATCCCGCGTTTGATGATTCTGAGCAATCTAGCGCTGGTGACCTCGACAAACCCGCAAGAGTTTCTCGACTGGATGCGCGAAAACTTCATCGACGCCAGCCAGTGGGTGATGGTTCCAAATGTGATCGGCATGGGTGTTCACGCCGATGGCGGTCGCCTAATGACCAAGCCCTACGCTGCCGGGGGTGCTTACATAAACCGGATGACCCAGTACTGCAAGGGCTGCGTTTACGACCCCAAGCTCCGCGCGGGCGAGAACGCCTGCCCATTCACAACGCTCTACTGGGACTTTCTCGACCGTCACCGCGAGACGTTCTCGAAGAATCATCGAATGGGCCAGCAACTCATGGGGCTGAACAGGTTGTCTGACCTACCCGAGTTGAAGCTTCGGGCGAAAACCGTTTTGGCCGGCCTAGATCGGGGCACTATCTAAAGCATTCGTTCTATTACTATTGGAGTTACGGAAGCGTGCCGGAGCGGCCGAACGGAACAGTCTTGAAAACTGTCGTAGTTAATAGCTACCGTGGGTTCAAATCCCACCGCTTCCTCCACTAATAAAAGGACCCAGCAAATTGTTGGGTCCTTTTTGGGTCTTTGCTTTAGGCTGAGCCGAAACGAAGGGGTTTGAACTTGTCTCTTCTAGTGCGTCAAATTACTCCGGCAGACCGAGCCGATTGGCAGCGGCTCTACCTCGCATATCTCGAGTTTTACGAGACCGAGCCGATCGAGTCCTCCACCGAACTGGTCTGGAGTCGGTTAGTGAATTCAGAGCCCGAGATTCAAGGACTCGTAGTCGAGGACGACGGCAGGATTATTGGAATCACACATTTTCACTACCAGCTATCAACTTGGACGCACACCTGGCACTGCTATCTCGAGGACCTCTATGTCGATAAGGAGTCAAGAGGAAAAGGCGTTGCGAGGGCCTTGATTAATGAGGTTAAGACCTTGGCGACCGATAAGGGGTGCTCGGAGTTGTTTTGGATCACAAGATCCACGAATGAGACTGCCCGCAAACTCTATGACAAGGTTGCTACTCCAACCGATTTCGTTCGATACGAGTTAATTCTGTAACAGCAAGGCAACCAAATTGTTAGAGTCCACTTTTCAGGCTCGGACTGTTTATGCGCTATCGTCTATAGAAATCCACAAAATTCCAGCCGCAGGAGCCAACGTGAAACCGATTACAGCCATTTCAAAGTCAAAGTCAAAAATCTCCAAGCCAGGTATCTTTCTGGCAACCGTTTCGTTGGCCTTCGCGCCTCTAGCTTTAGGCCCTTCGAGCCCTGCTCTGGCAAATTCTGCGACCATTTCTGATCCGTCCAGCGTCTGCAAAATCGCGGTCACCAGCCCAACCATAACGATCGATGCGACTTCAGCTGCCATCTCGTTAGTTGGCTCACAGTGCGTCGTGAAGTTCTTGGCTGCTGGTTCGTATTCATTTACCGTTCCTGCCGGAGTCGACTCACTTGACTACCTAGTCGTCGGCGGTGGCGGTGGCGGTGGCGCAGGCGGTGGCGGTGGCGGTGGTGTTCTTCAAGGCACCAACTTTGCTGTTTCGGCAGGTAGCAACCTAGACGTTACTGTGGGCGCCGGTGGCGCAGGTGGTTGGGGCGGTTATGTGGGAGACCCTCGTGTTGCTACCCCTGGAGGTTCGTCCATATTCGCCACTGTGACCGCACTTGGCGGCGGCTCTGGTGGTCAGTTTGACCAGCACGCTGGCGATGGGGCTAGCGGCGGTGGCGGAACCTGGGACTGCGCTGATATCAGTTGTGTAGGTCACGGAACCCCCGGCCAAGGAAACGACGGTACCAATAGCTTCTACGGTGGATACGGTGGCGCGGGCGGCGGCGGCGGTGCCGGCTCCGTGGGCTCAAACCCACCGCTGTACCACATCGGCGGCAAGGGCGGCGATGGACTTAGTAGTTCGATCACCGGGACCCCAACTCTTTACGGTGGCGGTGGCGGTGGCGGAATCAACTCCAACGACGATGCTTACTGCGGCTTGAACGCACCGGGAACCTCAGACTCGGACTATTTCTGCTCGGCTGAGCCCGTGACAACTGGTGGTGGTGCCGGTGGCGCCGGTGGCGGTGGCCGCGGTAGCTCTTGGGGATACACTAACGGGACTCAGGGAGAGAAAGCCAACGGCACACCTGGTGAAGCCAACACCGGCGGTGGCGGTGGCGGTACCGACCCAGAGGACTCATTTGCCTACGCAGGCGGTTCTGGAATTGTGGTCATGAGTTTCAAGCCAGCCTCCACAGAAGAGCCAGTTGTCTTTGATCAAACTGAGAAGAGCGGCCTTGCGGCCACAGGTGCGACCGACTCGCCTCTTCCGGCTGTTGGTTTTGCGCTACTAAGTGTTGGCCTCGTCTTGATGAGGGTTGCTAAAAGGTCTCAGCGCTAAATACAAGGCGATCGTAAGGCTAGGCCTATTTCTTAGTGCCCAACACCACAAGAATCACGTTGGTGAGCGAAGCTAGTATCAGTAGCGGAAACACGACCCGCGGCGGCTTTGCGCGCAACGAAAGCACGCTTGCAAAACCTACCAAACCAACCGTGATCGCCACGCCGGCCACGGCGACAGCTAGTGCCAAATGTGGCGATTGACTGACGGTCAGAAGTGTTGCCAGCATCGCCGTACCGGCAATCACTAGAGCCGAGATCCGTTGCCCCAGAATGTGGGGTAGCGCGTTCACGCCAGTGAGTTTGTCGGCGATCATGTCGGGCAGTGCGTTCGCGAAGTGCGCAGAAACCCCGAGTAGCGCCGAAACCACCACGACCCAGGTTGGCACCCAGTAGGGCTGCGGAGCGGCGAGACTTGTGAAAACAGGGACGCTTCCAAAACCGAGTGCGTAAGGAATCGCCGAAGACCAATTGTTCTTCATGCCAACGTTGTATGCCCAACCAAAGATCAGCATAAGCAGCATCACAACCGCTGGCCCGAAGCCAATCAAACTGGCCACTAGTTCGGCAAGTCCCGCCGCGATCAGCGACCCAGCTCGAATTTGAGATACCTGCACAAGCCCGTTCACCGTGGGTTTGTCAGTCCTGCCTGCGGCCTTGTCGCGCTTGGCGTCGAGCCAATCGTTTGAAAGGCCGACCGAAATTTGCTGAAGCAGTACCGCCAAGAAAATCAACGAACTTCGGCCCAGCGAAAGACTGTTGACGAAGGCGAAAAGTGCCGCAAAAGACGCGACGGCCAGACAGGGAATCGGATGACTCGAACGAAGAAAGGCTAGAGCCCGATTTCTAGCTTTCGCCATGTAAATGTCCGCCTAAACCTAGAACCATCAGGTTGCTTCAAAGCCTATGGCAAAAGTCCAAACGCCTCTAGGTGTTCGCTAGAGTAGATAAATCTCACTTTTCAGACAGATGACTGAAGACAAAACTAAGCGAGGGGATTAATGAAGACGACAAGAGCACTAATCGCTTTGATCTCCACTGCGGCCCTGGCAGCAGTCCTTGCACTTATTGTCCCTTCCGGCGCACAAGCCGAAGCAACTGTGGGCCTGAACGTCAAGGTTTACAGCTACGATCCTGGAAACACTCCCGAGCGCCAGCCTTACACGCTTTGCGAGGGCGCTTGGACTCACGTAGACAACATCGACGCCGACTTCGATGGGCAGTTTGGCGGTGTCGTTGCCGGTTGCCAGCCAGAGTTTGTTTTGGTCCACTTTGTAGGGTCGGTTAGATTCCCAAGCACCGGCGTTTACGCGTTTCAGGCACTTGCCGACGATGGGTTCTGGTTGTCACTCGACGAAACCCCGGTGATTACGAACGACTGGGTGTTGAAGGGACGTTCGGGCAGTGTCTATAACGATATTTCAATTGTTGGTGGCCACGCCTATAACTTGGATGCTTGGTATTACGAGTACGGCGGCGGTGCCAACGCCACTTTGAATTATTCGCCTGATAACGGCTCGACCTGGGAAACGGTTCCCCCGAGCTTCTTCACCTCGGTACCTGGCGCAACCATTACCTCTATATACCCTTTAACTGGTTCTATGGCGGGCGGGACAAACCTGACGATCACGGGTACTGCTTTCGTAAGTGGCGCAACGGTGAGCGTCGGCGGGGGAACATGCACGAACGTTGCGTTTGTCTCGGCTACAACACTCACCTGCCGAACCCCTTCGGGCAGCCTAGGAGCTGCCGATGTCACGGTCAGAAACCCTGATACCCAACAAGCAACCAAGATCGGCGCTTTCACTTATCAAGTCCCAGTCTCAAATCCAACAATCCGTTCGGTGTCACCCTCGAGCGGGGCAAGTGGCGAGAGGATCTGGATCGACATCACAGGAACCGGGTTTGGTAGCGGTTCAACGGTGACGGTGGGCGGATCCCCTTGCTCGCCCAATATTTTTCTTTCCTCTAAAGCTCTAACCTGCCTAAATCCTTCGGGGCTGTTCGGTGCTCAAGACATTGTCATTACCAACGCAGATTCTGGTTCAGTCACCAAAACCCGAGGTTTCACATTTCAGGGTTCTGATCCATCTTTGAACTACCAGACGTCGCGACTGTTTAAGCTGAGTTTCGTCGCGGTGGGCAAGCTTCTAAAAGTAACCCAGAAGCCCAAGGGCTCGCTAAAGGTTACTGTCTCGGCTGCGTCCCGTTTGGTTTGTAAAGTCAGCGGCAGCTACCTCAAGGGCCTAAAGGCTGGAACCTGTTCCTTTAGCCTCAAGAGCGTTGACTCGCTAGGACGCCTAGTGACAACCAAGACTGGAAAGATTAAAACCCGCTGACTACGGATTGAATCGCGAAGATTTCGGGTCGCCTCGCGTTATTCGTCAAAAAGTTAGAAAAACTGCGCCATCTAGAGTCGAATTTGCCTTCTTCACCAGCTTCGTTGAGACGATTGGTGGGACACCGAAACCGCCGACCATGGATTTGGCGAAGTCGCAGGAATTTTTGGCCCTCAGTTGGTACTTCTTGATGTCGGACTTGCTCGATTTTGACGAATAGTTTGCCGTGCAAACTACCAGCCGGATCGGTCCGTCTTTCACACGCCTTGTGATCCAATCCTTTTGGTCGTCATTCAAAGAGGTCTGTTGAACCGTGAAATCCGGCACCTGCTGGGTGCTGAAGAGTGTTTGCTGATTGATCTGGTTCTTGGTCTGGGCAAACCAGGCTGCTCGCAGTTGGGCGCTTCTGGCGGCTAGATAAGGGGTGATCCAAGTGGCTAGGTCGGCGTACTCGAAACCGAAGGTGCTTTTGAAGGCAACGGCGTTGGCTGCGCTCTCGGTGTCTCGGTTCTGACCCTTGGTTGCCATGAGCAGCTTCGTCCAGCTCACCAACTTATCTGCCCCGAACTTCGAAACCAGCCACTCACAGACCAGGCTGCCCAACAGGTATTGATCCCAGACCATGCCGTTTCGTTGGAGCAGAATCTCGTTTTCGTAAACGTTGGCTCGATCGAGGATGTCTAACTGTTTGAAGCTGGCGAACGGGTAACCGTTATAGATGTCCCACTGGGTTGCATAGCCAGCGAGCGAGAAGTTGATGAACTGCAGTTTTGGGTCTTTTGGGGCGGTGTTGAGAGCTTGCCCAAAGAAGTTGCCTTGGCCCTCGACCAACCAAGGGACGGTGTAGAGGTAGATAGCGGGATTTTGAGCGTATTGGAACCAGTGAGTGTATTCGTGTGCCCCAACCGAATCGTCCTGGAGAGATCGATCGGCGCCGTCGTGGAGGCACTCGATGAACACTTGCTTGCCATCGGCCATAAATGCCAGTGCGAAGCCGCAGTTTTGCTTGTTGATCCAAGACGTGATTCCGCCCTGAATCGACCCAACCCAACTCGGATGCTGTTGAACGAGATTTTCGGCCCAAACCGAGTCGACCTTTGTCACGTAGACGACCGTCACGCCGCTTGGCGTGTAATCCTTCGCCCAATAGTCGGCGGCTCTCTGCAACAGGGTCTTCTCGCGAGCGAGCATCGCCTCGGTAACCGTTGGCGAAACGATGTAATTCATGTCGTAGTTGGTTGTCGTGGTCTGCACGGCTTGATAAATCTCGGAATAGGCGTCCATGGCGTCCAAGGTGGGAACCTTAGCTCCAACCGCAGGATCGCTGAGTTTTGTGATTGTGGCGTATCTAGGTTGCTCGGCAGTAACCATAACCTGAACCGCCTTGCCAACGTCTTGACTTCTAACCTTGAAGGTTTTCGATGTCGCACCGGCCACGGGTAGGTAGTCGCTGAACCATTGGTAGCTAAAAGCCGTTGCTTCGTCTGGCGAACTCACCTGAGCGGTCAGGGTGGCATGGAGCGTCAGGGTTCCCTTGATGGTGGGCTTGCCGGCTTGGCTGACAAAGGGAATCGGCGCGGCTAGTTTCTTGGCCTCTGTGAAAACGTAGCCGTTTTCGTATGTGGTCTGGAAGAACCCCCAAAACTCCCTGCCTGAATCGATTGGCTGCAGTCGGTACTCTTGCCCCGAAGCCCCATCAATCAACGAACCGTTTCGATACCAGGCAAATTTGCGCTCAGTCGGGTTCCCGTAATCCGTGTTCCAGGGGTTACAGCTCAGGAAAATCGTCCAGCCAATGCTCGGGGTGTCGAGCGCGGTCGACCTCGGTGAGAAGCAGCCGGGCAGGTTGATCGTCTCACCCTTGTAACCCATGGTCGAACCCGACGTGGGAAGTCCGTTGTGCACTATCGCCCCCTGAACGCTGACAACGAGGTCCTCAAAGTCTGGCTTCCGCAAGGTGATTCGGGCCGAAACTCGCTTGCCAACGAATTCGGCAGTTATGGCTAGTTGCGAGGACGTTGCCAGTGGCAACAGTTGACCATCGGCGAACCACTCGAAAGAACTAGAGATTGTTGGGTCACTGCTTGGGTAGATAGCGCGAACCAGGCCACCAACCCCGTATGAGCCAACGATCAGCAAAGGAGTGGTCGAAGTCACCGTCGTTGACTTGTCAGGCCGCATCAAGGTTTGAGCCACAGCCGACATCGGCTGCAAGGCAAACGCGACTGTGATTAGAGCCGAAATGAAGCGGAAACCCCTCATGAGCCAAGGTTACCGCGAACCTTTAGCTAGCTATTAGCCGATAAATGGCCGAAGCTCGACCTTTCGGTTACATGCCTTTGAGCCAGCCGCCGCCAGCTCTTCGGCTTTTTCGCGGCTGTCTGCCTGAATGATCCAAAACCCACTGATGTGCTCGTCTGCTTTTGCAAATGCACCTGCCTGGCTGAGGCCTGCGCCACTGCGGTTGTCGAACAAAGTGGCTCTGCTCGGGTCATAGATTCCCGCGGCCATGATCCAGTGGCCATCTGCTTCGAGTCTGTCGTTAAACGCGTCGATGTCGGCCATTTCGTTGGCCGGCGCCTTCTCGAGCTGGTCATCAATCACAAAAAGTATGAACTTCACGATGAGATTTTACTTCTTGGTAAGGGTGGCCCAGGTGTAGGCGGCTGAGAAGCCGAAGCCCACGATTGAGTAGAGGATCGTGAACCAGTTGAGCGTGGTTGGAATCAACAGGGTCAGCACACCGAGCGCAAAGGCGCTTATCTGCATGACACGGGCTGAGAACCGAACCGAGGTTTCACTGCCGCGGCTTGCAACAGAGAACATGTTGCCGGCTAGGGCGACCAGAGTGATGCCGATCATGCGCATGGCCCACTCGAGGTCGGCGGTGCTAGTGAGCCCTAGCAAGGCGTTGAAGACGGCTGGAGCGGCTACTAGCAGCAGTGCGCTGAGTCCGAACACAGTAGAGCCGGTCTTGAGAACTAGTCGCACTCGCGAGGTTGATTTTTGTTCAGTCATCTTTTCTCCTGTCAATAGAAAAGGGGTGAGCGACTTTCGTCGCTCACCCCTTAGCTAATTACTTACTAGTGACCTTCTGAAGCAGCAAATTCCTTGCTCTCTTCAGCCGACTTGATGCGTGCAACGGTGAAGATGATCAGACCGAATACACACTTAGCCAGGATGTCAGCGATGCTGTAGCCAATTTCGCGGCTTACGACGTCGCTGAATGAAGGTGCGCCAGTGTTGTTCATAGCCAAGATGAACGTGATTGGGTAGACACCCCAGGTTGCAACCAAGAGTAGACGTGCACCCTTGAGTAGACCCTGGACCTTAGCCGACTGAGCCGAGAGGCTCTTGCCGATCTCTACGAACAATACGTACATGATGTAAAGGAACGGAATGGTCGAAAGAGCACCCCAGGTGCCATTCGAAAGTCCGAGCCACTGGGTGTGCATGTCGCCAGGGTAGCCGAGCACGATCATCAGTGCGGCGGCTGGAACCAGACGCTTTAGCAGTGATGACTGAATTGCGCGAGCCAAGCCTAGAACTGCAACGAGCTCAACTAGTAGCAGTGGAACAGTTAGGAACCAGTCCACGTAGCGGTAGCCAACGTTGTAGCCCACGAAACCAGATTCAGGAGTTCCCTGCATCAGTGGGTAGGCGGTGTTAAATGAGTCAAACATTCTGAAGTAGTGATAAGCGGCGATCGAGGTAACGGTTGCCGAAACCATTACTGCCAGACGGTACTTAGGAAGAACGCGCTCGCGTCCGAACCAAAGGAAAATGCTGGTGAAGAGCATGCTCGCAATACCTAGCGAAAGCATGTTGTAAACAGCTGAGTGCTGTGCGAATTCCATTTTGTGCCTTTCATTGATCAATTACTTGGACGTAATCCGGTACGGCTCTGAAAGGCACTTCGGTTCTCGTGCACTTCTTCGGGCCGGAAAGCGGTTACAAGGAAATTCAACCTTAGAGTTCCCTGAGAATTTCACTATTTTTGGTAACGATTCGGCAACGGGAATCTGTTTACCAAGTAACAAAATCTTGCTTTACTTCTGTTTTGCAACCCGAACGATTACCTCGTTGCGCCTCAGAGGGGGAGGAGTGAAAGGCGGGTTGTAAACGGCGCTAGAAATCTCGCCGGTTGGCTCTAGTTTGAGGAGTTTCAAAGCCTTTAGGAGTTCTTGGCTCCTGGTTGTGAACACTTCGTTGTTCCAAACTCCTCGGTAGCGCAGAGCTGCGAAGGTGCCGGCTGCTACCTTCTGTAGAGTGATCGAGCTGTGCAGAGGAACGGGGATCTGCTCTGGTTTGAATTCTCTTGGCACAACGAACGACACCTTCCACCCGGCCGCGCTTTTGGTTTGTTGCACCGGCGAGGTCATCGCGATCTTCTGCCCGGGTTCGTTGTTGCCGCTGATGTAACTGAAGAGCCGGTTGAAAGCTTGGCTTGAAGCATTTCTAAGATCTTCGAAGTCCTTAACCTCGCACTCGGCCAGCCAGTGCTCGGAGTATTCGCGCAACTCGATTCCATGGGCCGACTGAAGCACTCGGTATTCGGGCTTCTCGATGGCCATTTTGTTCCTTAGCTGGTTTGGTTGCTACTTGAGAATGCGGATTAGTTTACGGTTGACGAACTCTTCGATGCCGAAACGGCCAAGCTCTCGGCCAAAGCCCGAACGCTTTACGCCACCGAACGGCAGTTCGGGGCTGTCGAGCCCGACGCCATTGACGTAAACCATTCCGGCTTCGATCTGGTCGGCGACTCTGGCAACCTGAGCCTTGTCGGTTGAGAACAGGTAGGAGCCGAGCCCGAATGGGGTGTCGTTGGCGATTTCGATGGCTTCGGCTTCGTCCTTGGCGGAGTAGACCATGGCGACTGGCCCAAAGAACTCCTCGTAGTGAGCAGGGTTCTCTGCGGTGACACCGGTTAGAACAACCCCACCGAAGTGAGTGCCGTTTCTCTCGGAGCTGCCGTGAACTTTAGCGCCGTGGGCAACCGCTTTAGCGAGCTGATCTGCTAGGCCGTCGGCTGCGCTCGTCGAAGAAAGTGGGCTCAGGTAGGTGTCCTCTTTCATCGGGTCTTCGACCTTGAGACCGACCATCTTGGCGGTGAACTTTTCGAGGAACTCCTCATAGAGGGCTTCGATCACGATCATGCGCTTGCCTGCGTTGCAAGCCTGGCCGTTGTTGTCGTTTCTCGCTGCGATTGCGGCGTCGACAGCTTCGTCCATGTTGTCGGTGCTGAGCAGGATGAAGGGGTCGTTACCGCCCAACTCGAGAACTACCTTCTTAAGATTTCGGCCAGCGACCTCGGCAACCGCAGCACCTGCTCGCTCTGAGCCGGTTAGCGAAACACCTTGGACGCGCGGGTCGGCGATTGCGGTGGCAATCTGGGCAGAGTCGGCATAGACATTGACGTATGCGCCGACCGGGAAGCCAGCCTCGCTGAAGATGTTGTGCATTGCCTCGGCAGACTCCGGGCACTGAGCGGCGTGCTTGAGAAGAATCGTGTTTCCGAGGATCAGGTTTGGTCCGGCGAAGCGGGCGACCTGGTAGTAAGGGAAGTTCCAGGGCATGATGCCGATCAGGACACCGAGCGCAGAGCGGCGAATGAACGCCTCACCCTCGCCAGCAAACTCGACGATCTGCTCGTCGGCAAGAAATCTCTCGGCGTTGGTCGCATAGAAGGAGTAGATGTCGGCGGTGAAGTCCACTTCACCGAGCGCCTGACCGATTGGCTTGCCCATTTCACGCACGATGATTTCGGCAAGCTCTTGCCGCTTGGTGCGGTGAAGGCCGGCCACCTTTTCGATCAGAGCGGCGCGCTGGGCAACCGTCGTGGTCTTGGTCCAGGTCTTGTAGGTGTCGTGAGCCGAGGCGAGTGCCTCAAGCATGCCTGCGTCGGAAATCTGCGGGTAGCTCTGGCCGGTTTCGCCGGTGGCTGGGTTGGTGACGACGTACTTGCTCATGGTTCTCCTTACAACGTTGTATGGCCTCGGTGCCTGTTTTTAGACTAACCAAAAATCCAAGGATTATTCGACGGCCCAGCAAAGTATCAGGTGCGCGCTTAGGGCTTCTTGAGATACCCGTTTAAGACGATCCAACCGGCTGGCAAGGCCTTTGGAGTACCCGATACATAGATGCTTGAGCGAGCACCGTCCATGCGAACCTTCGATAGGTCGGTCTTTTCGATCCGTACTCCGTAGATGTCGGCATAAGACAGGTTCGCCCCGGTGAGGTTTGAGTTACTGAAGTCGACTCTGCCGAGTTTGGCATTGGCAAACGACGTCGAAACGGCGCTGGCGCGCTGAATGCTTGCTCCGGTGAGGTCGGCCTTGTCGAAGTTAGCGCCGTCCAGCTTCGCGCCATCAAAGTTTGTGCCCTTGAGTCCAACCGAAATGAACTTAGTTGAAGATAAGTCGGCGTAGCTGAGGTTTGCTCCGGCAAGGTTTATACCCTTTATTGTTTTGCCTCGAAGGTTTACTCGGGTCAGGTTCACACCGCTTAGATTGACTCCTTCGGCGATCAGGTAGCCGTTGACGATCAGGACACTCCAGGTGGCCGGGCGGCCGGTTATTCCGCGAGTGGTTGTGGACTTGAGGCTCGGGGTGAATGTTGCCTGGTTGATGTTTAGGTTTGAAAGCTTGGCGCCATCCAGATTGGTTTTACTGAGGTTGGCATAGCTGAGATCAAGGTTGTCCAGAGTCAAGCCCTGAAGCCAAACCCTTGATAGATCGACGTGAGGGCCGAACAGAAAGCCCTTCGAGAGCTTCCAGCTCCAGGGCAAATGACTCGGGGAGCCGGAGATGTGGCTGGCTCTCAGGTCTTTCAGGGTCGCGCTCGAAAGGTCGGCGGATTGCAGGTTTGAGTAATCCAAAGTTGCTTTGGTGAGGTCAGCTCGGTTCAGCTTTGCTCCGCTGAGGTTCGCAGAGGTGAAGTTCGTTGATCGAAGGCTAGCCCCGGTGAGATCCATGCCACTCAGGTTGAATCCAGAAAGCACTTTGCCAGCAAGGCAGGTGGTTCCGGCAAAGTCTTTGCGGCCATGCATGTCTCGATTGATCTTTGGGCACTTGATTGTGACGTGCGTCGGGGTCTCGGTCGTCCCGGACGATGGCAGACCGCTTGGCGGGACCTTGCTGACGTTGCAGGCCGCGAATAGGTAGATCACGCGAGCGGCGAGTGCGTCGCGGCCGGGTATCTCTGGAAAATACGTGTAGAAGTTGTAAAGACTCGGACAATCTTTAGTGCAAAGGTCGGGGACGCTTTCGCTCGAGTAACCCGAAGAATCCGAGTAGCCGACCGATTGCTTTATGTCGTATCGAAGTTGCGCGCATTCGCTCGCCCCGGTTGCAGCCGGAACATTTGCAAACGGCACAAATGTCAGACCAGCCGCCAAAATCGCTGCGACCAGTATGCGCCTCAAAAATCGAATCATGTTCACCCCAAAGAACTCTGTTGACTCCATCCTTTCACCGGCTGGGGACATTTACTACTTCGCTTACTGCGGATAATCGCCTGCGCTCCCACCTGTTGCTGGAGGCGATGGGCACCAACATTTTTGAGTTTTTTTCACTGTAAAACAAACTTACATTGACAATTTTCAGGCCAAGGTTGACGAAAGAAAAAGGTAAGGACACCATTTCACACAAAAACATTCGCCAAAGCGCAATTTCCTCAATTGGAGCACTTGTTGGCGCGAGCTTCCTGCTAGCAGGATCCGCCTCGGCGACCATGACAGCAATCAGCCACTATGCGTTTGAGGAGACCCAGGCTGGCGCCGTAGCCGTCGACTCGATCGGTGGTAATAATGGCGTGGCGTTCGGTAATCCTGCTCCTGCCCCTTCGACTGACGTCCCCTTCGCCACAAGTAACATCGGCAGCATGCAGTTTGACGGTCAGAACTATTATGAGGTCAATAACACTTTGGGTGCCGACTTCTCCATTTGCGCCTGGGTTAAGACTTCTACGACTGGTGGAACAAACCACTGGGAGAACTCACCTATCGTTGACGCGGAATGGGGTGGCCCAGCCTATGACTTCGGCTTTGGCATCAACGGGGCCGGAAACCTGTCTTTTGGTAACGGCGGAAGCTTTGCAGGCTCTGGCCCTATCGACACAACGATTGCTGGCGCGAAGGTTGTCAACGACAACGCTTGGCACAACCTATGCGTCACTCGAAACAACACCACCGGTGAAGGCATTCTTTACGTTGATGGCGTTGCGGATGGAAACGGAATATTGGGAACCGGCCTAGACGTTGTTAACTCGAAGATCTGGATTGGCGCCGGAAACGACGGCAACGCACCATTCGTAGGGCTGATCGACGACGTCCGCTTTTTCGCCACCGTGATTTCACCCGCTGATGTCCAAGAAATCTTCAGTCCGACTCCGCCGCCTGTCGACGAAGTACAACCAAGTGAAGTCGATTTCAAGTCGGACACGCTTGCTTCTACCGGTGGAACAGCTAACCCGTCGTTGCCAATTGGTGCTTCGCTTCTAGTTGTAGGTGCTGGATTGCTAGTTGCCTCAAGGGCAAGGGCCAAGCGCTAGCTCACTTATACCCTGCGAGAATAGGGTTATGAAACTCAGGCCTGCCCGTAAAGGAGCCAAGCGCTCGCCGCTTTTTTGGCTGGCATCGGTGATGATGGCCGCAGGACTCGTTTTTCTAGGTTTCGGGGCGTGGAACTACTTTTTTGCCGACACCGTGGACGGAGCAGCGAAAACTAACGTTGCCAAGGAATACGGGGTTACGAAGACTGCAAAACAGTTCCTCGAGCCAAAGGCTGCAACTCACCTCGCCGACGTGTTCGCTCGCGTCGTGATCCCGCGTCTCGGCGGCGACTGGGTTCGCTTGGTTGGCGAGGGCACCAGGTGGCACCCGGTTTTGAACGACATCGGAGTCGGCCACTACATGGGTACAGCACGGCCCGGAGAGGTCGGTAACTTTGCGACCGCGGCGCATCGTGGAGGCTACGGAGGCTCATACAAGAACATCCACCGGCTTGTGAAGGGCGACCTGGTTTATGTGCAAACCAATGCCGGTTGGTACTCCTACGAGTATCGTCAAACCAAAATCGTCAAGCCGACCGACACCAATGTGATCGCAGCGGTGCCGAAGGAGCTCGTTGGGTCTCACAAGGGCGGTAGGTATATGACCTTGACCAGTTGTGACCCGATTTACGTAAATACCAACCGAATCATCGTTTGGCTTGAAATGAAAGATTTTGTTCCGGTTTCGGCCGGAGTTCCAGCCGCGGTTAAGTGGCTAGGCACAAAGTAATAGCTGGTGCCGGAGTTTAGGAAAGCTTGATTTCGCTCGGGTCGATGCGATCGGCCTGAAAGGTGTTCACCTTGGCATCGCTCGGGTAGCCAACGGCAACTCCGTAAAGCAATTTATAACCGGCTGGCACTTCGAATTCCGCCTTGACGGCGTCCTCCCAGATAGCCACAGCACCCTGGGCGCAGGTTCCTAGGCCTCTGGCGTGAGCGCCGAGAATCAGATTTTGCATGAACAGCGAAGCGTCTGATGCAGCGTATTTGCCAATCGACTTGTGAGTGAAGATGAAAAGCTCGACCGGTGCCCCGAAGAAGTTGTAGTTCTTGCGCCACTGGGCGTCACGGCCCCTTGCGTCGCCTCGCTCCACACCGAGCATCCCGTAAAGCTCGCGACCGATCTTTTGCGAACGGGTCTTAAAAACGCCTTGGTACGGACGCGTGATCATGCGGTTGCTGGTCGGCAAACCGTAACGAGTTAGCACGAGTCGTATTTTTGGCAAGAGGCCCCCGGTGCGTGCCGCCGAAAGGGAATCCCAGCGCTTCAAAAATTCGGCGGCGATTCGGTCTCGCTTGTCTCCCGTCGCAACCGCAACCACGAATGGTCTGGTGTTCGACCAGGATGGCGCTGTGAGGGCGTCCGTGAGCAATTCGTCGATGATTGAGTCGGCTACCGGCGTGTTTTTGAAGTCACGAGTGCTTCTGCGGCTGGCGACAAATTCAACCCATTGTTCTTTTGTGATCACACAAGAAATCTACCTCTGGTTGAATAGGTATGAAGCCAACCCAAG
>WLPL01000012.1 GCA_009698805.1 Actinomycetota bacterium
GAGTAACTACGTGTCTGAGATCTTCTTTCCTTTAGATCAAAACGACCTTTCGTTCACCGCTTCGGGAGGTAGTTCGGTTCGCCGAACTATCCTTCCGAGCGGTGTTCGCGTTTTAACCGAGAACGTGCCAGGTGCTCAGAGCGCTTCGGTCTCGTTCTCTGTTGCCGTCGGCTCTAGAGACGAAACCAACGGCCACTTTGGCTCAACCCACTTTCTCGAGCATCTTTTGTTCAAGGGCACTCGCAAACGCACCGCGCTAGAGATCGCCATCGCGTTTGACTCGGTCGGTGGCTCGAGCAATGCCGCCACCGGCAAGGAATACACCAGCTACTACGCTCGCGTTCAAGACAAGTCGATTCCGGTTGCCGTCGATGTCATCGCCGACATGCTTACGTCCTCGCTGATTGACCCAACCGAGTTCGAGAACGAGCGAACCGTGATTCTCGAAGAACTCGCGATGAACGACGACGACCCACAGGACGTCGCCCACGAGGCATTCGCCGAAGCCGTGCTCGGCGCACACGAACTTGGCCGCCCGATCGGCGGCACCAACGAAACCATCAACGCGGTAGCCCGCGATGCGGTTTGGGATTACTACCAGGCGAACTATCGCCCACAGGATTTGGTTATCGCCGCCGCCGGTGGCGTTGACCACACAGAACTTATTGCACTGGTTGAGACGAGCCTCACCGAAGCCGGCTGGGATCTCTCGCTAGAAGCCGAGCCGGTTGCCAGGCGCAGCCAGGCTCCAGCGCAGATCGAACGCAGCCAAGCGCTAAAGGTGATCAAACGCCCGCACGCGCAGGCCAACATCTTGGTCGGTTCGCAGGGAATCCTTGCCGAAGACCCTCGTCGCTACGCAATGGCGATTCTCAACACGGTTTTGGGTGGCGGCATGAGCTCTCGCCTGTTCCAAGAGATTCGTGAAAAGCGCGGCCTTGCCTATTCGGTCTATTCGTTCAATCAGGGCTACTCAAACGCGTCCTACTTTGGCCTCTATGCCGGTTGCTCTCCGGCCAAGAGCCGCGAGGTTACTGAGCTCATGCTTTCGGAATTTGAGAAGGTGGCAACCAAGGGAATCACCGCCGCCGAACTCGAACTAGCCAAGGGCAACATCTCTGGTGGTCTCGCGTTGAAGTTTGAGAGCACTCAGGCTCGCATGAGTCGACTAATCGGCAGCGAAATAGGTGCCGGAACCTTCGTCGATCTAGACGAAGCGCTTCGCCGCTACGAGTCGGTCACCCTTGACGAGGTGCAGGCTCTGGCCGCCGACATCGCCTCTCGCGAGCGCTCTATTGTTGCGGTTGGCGACATCGACGAGTCGGTCTTCGAATCTCTGGTCTAACCTAGTTACGTGACCAAAAACATTGCAGTCGTAGGCGCCACGGGGCGCATGGGCAAGCTCGCGCTCGAGCTAATTGAAGACTCTGCCGATCTCAGCGTGTTTGCCACCCTCGATTCGAAGAGCGAGCTCACTAGCGCACTTGGCGCAGACGCCATCTTCGACGTGACTCGGCTAGACGTCAGCACCGAGGTTGTCGCCTTCGCCCAGGCCAATTCGATTCCAATCGTGGTTGGCACCAGCGGCTGGTCGGCTCATAAGCTTTCGTCCCTTGCCGCCAACGGCAGTGCGGTTGTTGTAATCCCGAATTTCTCGGTCGGCTCGATGCTGGCTAGTCGTTTTGCCGCCGAAGCAGCCAAATTCTTTGACTCGATCGAAATCGTCGAAACCCACCATGCCGGCAAGGTTGATTCGCCTTCTGGCACCGCTGTTCGCACCGCCGAGCAGATTGCGGCCAGTCGTGGCAACACTCCACTGATCCCGGGAGTTGGGCAGGAGGCCCGCGGCGAAATCGTCGCCGGCGTGCCAATCCACAGCCTGCGCCTAGAGGGCGCAATCGCCAAGCAGAGCGTGCTTCTCGGTGGCGAGAGCGAACTGCTCACCATCAGCCACGAGGCGTCCTCAGTGAGCGCCTACAGCGCCGGAATCCTCGCGAGCATCCGGTTCGCGTTGGGTGCAACCGGCGTGCACGTTGGGCTCGAGTCGGTTCTCTAAGAATGCAACGAGCCAAAGTCGGTGCGATTCTCACCGCGGGTCTAACCCTCGTCTACCTGGTCGTCCTCGGTCAGTTCGGTGTTGCCATGCTCGGCGCCGAAGCTCCAATCGGCAAGGCCATGGGTGTTCTCGTCCTAGTCTTCCCGGCGCTAGGTGTCTGGGCAATCCTTCGCGAATTTCGCTTCGGAACTCAGGTCGAACGCTTGACCAAACGGGTTGAAAGCGAAGGCACCTGGCCGCTTTTCGAGCTCGAACTGCGCCCGAGCGGCCGCCCGATTCGCGAAAGCGCCGACAAAGTGTTTCAAGAATTCAAGGCCAAGGCCGAGGCAAAACCTAGCGATTGGCACTCCTGGTTCAACCTTTCGCTGGCCTACGACGCCGCCGGCGACAGAACCCGTGCTCGCAAGGCGATGCAACAGGCAATCAAACTTTCTAGCGAATAACCTTCGCGCGCTTTAGCCCCAGGTAGATCTGGCAGCCGAGGCAATAATCGAAGGCCGCGTTAAGGAAGGCTGCAATGAAGGCCGCTGCTGCCGCCAAGGGTATTCCAGCCGAGAAGCCGAAGATTCCGAGCACAAAACCGGTTCCGGCAACCAATAGTCCAACCAGCTGGGCAAACTGAGGCGCCGCCGAATCTTCGAGTTCCTTTGGGGCCGCTAGTCGCGGTCGAACCAGTGTCTTGAACAGGTAGCCGTATGGGTGGTTTGCTGGGCCGCGAAGCGCACCCCAAAGGAACCCGACTGTGATTACGCCGAGCAGCACATGAGCTGCACCGAGCGTGGACGCGTCCAAACCGAGATAAACGTCAAGGGCTAGAAGGGTGGCGGTGATGGCGGCGCCGAAGCGCGGTCCACGGGGGTCGATTTGGGTACTCATTAGATTGCGAAGTTTCCTAGCTGTTGATCGATGGTCGATTGTTTTGGTGCGCCACCGATTCTCGAGGTGACCCGACCGGTGTGGTCGAGTACCAGAGTGGTGGGAGTTTGGATCACGTGGAACTTCTTGGCGAGGTCGAGCCGGTTGGTTATGTCCACCTCGACGTGAAGCACGTCTTCGGCGGTTTGTTCAAGTTCTTCCAGCAGTCTGGCGGTTTGTTTGCAGGTGGAGCAGGTTTCACTAGAGAATTGCAAAAAGGTGACGCGCTTGCCGAAGGCCGTAACCGGCAAACCAGCCTTGGTGGCTTGAAGGCGATTCAGGTCGACTATTTCGCCGCGGTCAATTGCTTTAGCGCGGCCAGTTCTGTTTCGCCAAAAGAGACCTAAGCCGGCCGCGAGCGCGATCAAACCAAAGACGAGGTTAAGGCGGAATTCTGCGGGCATGTTTCAAGGCTAGATTGCGACTCGGTGCTCTTTGCCTGTGTTTCAGTTTCTTACGCCACCTCTTTCGGTAAGATTTACGGGTGTCTGAAATCATTTTTCGTAGCGATGTAACCGTCGAGCTTGTCCGCTCATCAGCAGCCGACAGCGACGTGCTCTTCGCCGCCCGCGTATCTACCCAGGGCGAGCAGACCCTAGAGTCTGCGGCTGCTCAAACCGATGCTGCCGACGATGAGAAAAAGAGCAGGGGACTCATCAACTACCTGATGCGCGACCGTCACGGTTCGCCGTTCGAGCACAACTCGATGACTTTTTACGTTCAGGCACCGATCTTCGTGTTCCGCGAGTTTCAGAGGCACCGCATCGCCTCCTACAACGAAGAATCTGGTCGTTACAAGGAGCTCAGTCCTGTCTTCTACGTGCCGGGCCCGGAGCGCAACCTGATTCAGGTTGGCAAGACCGGCCACTACGAGTTTTTGCCAGGGACCGCCGAGCAGATCGCGCTCGTGGAGCAGGAGTCGCGCAAGGCTTCGACCGAGTCATACGAGTCTTACCAGCGCATGCTCGAAGCCGGCATTGCCCGAGAAGTTGCCCGTATCGTGCTGCCTTTGAACATCTACTCGAGCATGTACGTAACCATGAACGCCCGTGCGCTCATGAACTTCTTGAGCCTCAGAACCAAGCGTGAAGGTACCCACTTTCCTTCGTTCCCACAGCGCGAGATCGAAATGTGTGCCGAGAAGATGGAAGATTTCTGGAAAGAACTCATGCCGTACACCTTCGACGCCTTCAATGAGCACGGGCGCGTAGCCCCGTAACCCCGTAAGGTTTGTCGTATGTCGCAAGAAAAGAACCTATTTGGCCAAGTGCTAGTCGCGCTGGTCACGCCTATGAACGCCGAAGGCGAAGTCGACTGGGTTGCGACCGAGAAGCACATCGATTACGTGATCTCGAACGGTGCCGACGGCGTCGTGGTTACCGGTACCACGGGTGAAACTTCGACCCTTACCGATGCCGAAAAAATTAAGCTCGTCGAGGTCGGCAAGTCGGTTTCGGCCGGTCGCGCCAAAATCATCACCGGTGGCGGCTCAAACGAAACCGCTCACGCGATGCAGCTTTACAAGGCAAGCGAAAAGGCCGGCGCCGACGGCGTCATGATCGTCACGCCCTATTACAACAAGCCAACCCAGGCCGGGGTCCTGACCCACTTTCGTCTGATTGCAGACGCAACCGACCTTCCGGTAATTCTTTACGACATCCCCGGACGCGCCGGGATCCCGATTGCTTACGAAACCATCCTTCGTGCGGCAAAGCACCCAAACATCGTCGCGGTTAAAGACGCCAAGGGCGACTTCGCTCAGGCTTCGCGAGTGATGAACGAAACCGGGCTGCTCTATTTCTCGGGTGACGACTCAAACATCCTCGCCCACATCGCGATTGGTGCGACCGGGCTGATCGGCGTGACGGCAAACGTTTCGCCAGCCGCCTACCGCGAAATGGTTGATGCCACCAACCGAAACGACTTCCACCACGCCCTCACGGTGCACAACGCTCTCGAGCCTCTGGTTCGTGCCGTTATGAACCACGTTCCTGGCACGGTGGCCGCAAAATACGTTCTACACGGCTTGGGTCATATTGACAGCCCACGCGTGCGTCTTCCGCTGGTAGGACCAGAGGAAGCCGAGGCTGCCAACATCGAGGCAGACATCGACAAGGTCGGTAACATTACCGGACTGTCATTCGAAAACTTCCGTCCAGACCGCAATGCAGCCGCCGGTGGCGCGCTGCCAAAGGTGGCTGGCACAACCCGATAGGGGAACCAATGGTTCTAACCTTGCCCGAACCAGCAGCGCTTCGCTCTGGAACACTAAGAATCGTGCCACTCGGTGGCATCGGCGAAATTGGTCGCAACATGACCGTCTTCGAAATCGACGGCAAATTGCTGATCGTCGACTGCGGTGTGCTATTCCCAGAAGAGAACCAGCCCGGCGTTGACGTGATTTTGCCAGACTTCGACTACATCCGTAGCCGCTTGAGTGACGTGGTCGGCATTGTGCTGACCCACGGCCACGAAGACCACATCGGTGGGGTGCCTTACCTGCTGCGCCTTCGTGAAGACATTCCGCTGCTCGGCTCGGCGTTGACCCTGGCGTTTGTCGAGGCGAAGCTCAAGGAGCACCGAATCACCCCTTACACACTCGTGGTTGCCGAGGGGCAGCGCGAGCAATTGGCGGGCTTCAACCTCGAATTCATCGCTGTGAACCACTCGATCCCCGATGCCCTAGCGGTCTGCATTCGCACCGTTGCCGGCTCGGTGCTGCACACGGGTGACTTCAAGATGGACCAGATTCCGCTTGATGGGCGCCTGACCGACCTCCGTGCCTTTGCGCGCATCGGCGAAGAGGGTCTCGATCTGTTCATGTGTGACTCGACCAACGCCGACGTCCCAGGCTTCACACCGCTCGAAAAAGACATCGGCCCGGTAATCGAGAACGTGATTTCGCGCGCTCGCGGCAAGGTAATCGTCGCCTCGTTCTCGAGCCACGTTCACCGAGTTCAGCAGGTAATCGACGCCGCAGTCGCCAACGGCCGCAGGGTTGCACTGGTGGGTCGCTCGATGGTTCGAAACATGGAGATCGCCAGCCAGATGGGTTACCTAAAGGTTCCCGAGGGAGTCTTCATCGACTACAAGCGCGCGGGCGATGTTCCACCCGAGAAGATCGTTTACATGTCGACCGGTTCACAGGGCGAGCCGATGGCCGTCCTTTCGCGCATGGCAAATCTCGAGCACGACATCGAGGTGGGGGAGGGCGACACCGTCATCTTGGCGTCCTCGCTGATTCCGGGTAACGAGAACGCGGTCTATCGCGTAATCGACGGTCTCACCAAGCTGGGTGCAAACGTTGTTCACAAGGGCAACGCCAAGGTTCACGTCTCTGGCCACGCAGCTGCCGGCGAACTGCTCTACTGCTACAACATCCTGAAGCCTAAGAACGTCATGCCGGTGCACGGTGAATACCGCCACCTGATCGCCAACGGAAAACTTGCCGAACAGACCGGAATCTCTGCTGAGCGCGTCCTGATCACCGAGGACGGCTGGGTTATCGACCTGCGCGATGGTATTGCCGAAGTGGTTGGCGCTGTCGAGTGCGGTCTGCTGTTTGTCGATGGCAAGACCGTTGGCAAAATCACCGAGGACGACCTGCACGACCGTCGCGTGCTAGCCGAAGAGGGCTTTATCTCGATCTACTGCGTGGTCGACAAGGACGGGCGCGTAATAGTTGGCCCCGAGATCCGAGCGCGAGCTTTTGCCGAAGAAGACCATGTCTTCGACGACGTCAAGCCACTGATTTCGAAAGCGCTCGCCGAGGCAGCCGGTCAGGGAATTAGCGACCCGCACGCTTTGCAACAGGTGATCAGGCGCACAATCGGCACCTGGGTTAACCGCGCACATCGCCGACGTCCGATGATTATCCCCGTGGTGGTAGTCGGCTAGCCTCCGTTCTTTTGGGGGTGGTGGCTGATATCTTGTTCTCATGGCCGCGCGCAGACCAACTCAGCGCCGGGGCACGACTTCTAAGCCTCGGGTGACTTCTCGCACCCAAAAGCCAAAGACCAAACCCACCAGGCGAATCGAATCGAATCGCTCGGTAGGCAACAGCATCTATACAAAGCTCGCGCACGCCTTCGGCTACATCGTTCGCTTCGACATGCGAAACAAGCCCAGTGCAGAAGAACGCAGCGATGGCCTGCCGTTCGCAATCTTCCTGCTCGGCGTCATCGGCGCCTGGCTGGTCTGGTTTGAGGCCAAAGCTGACTGGGCCCAGATGCTCCACGAATACACCCTCGGGTTGCTCTTCGGTCGAGTAGCTCTGGCTCTGCCGGTAATCATGGTTGTTCTCGCCATATACCTAATGCGCAAGCCGCCGTCGATTAACGATTCGACGGGGCGAATCCTCTTGGGTTGGGCGCTGCTACTCACCAGCGCGTCCGGGCTCTTCCATCTTTTTAGTTCGCAACCTCAGCCGAGCGACCCAAACTTCGCAACGGCTTTTACTGCGGCTGGGGGAATGTTCGGCTGGTTGATTTCGGTTCCGGCGCTTTACCTGACCATTTGGGGCGCTGTGCCGTTTATGGTTCTCGTTGCCTTGATGTCGGTGTTGGTTCTCACCAAGACACCACCGAACAAAATCACCAAGCGCCTTCGCGCTTTTTGGGCGAGCATGTTTGGTGGTAATGAGCCTAAGGCTCAGGCCGATACTCCCGAGCACACCGAGCTGCACGACGCCTATGACGGCACCAAGGTGCCCTGGTGGCGGCGCGACAAGGACGCCAAAGACGAAGAGCCATACGAAACACCAATCCTCGAGGACGACCTCAGCGACCTTTTCGGCGACGAGCCGATAACCGATGTGCCATCGGTAGACACCTCGGTTTCGGATCAAACCGAACCAATCGATATTGTTCCGGCATCAATCGATGCCCCAACCGAACTAATCGAGGCAGAGCCGGCGCCGGCGCCGGTGAAGCCGAGCAAGGCATACGTCTTACCTTCGCTCGCTATGCTTCCGCCCGGCACCCCACCAAAGGCCAAGACCGAAGCAAACGCCATTGTCACTCAGGCGATCACTAGCGTTTTCCAGGAATTTGAGGTCGACGCCAAGGTTGTCGGTTTCTCTCGCGGGCCAACGGTAACTCGCTACGAGGTTGAGCTCGCTCCCGGTGTGAAGGTAGAAGCCGTAACCAGACTTGAAAAGAATCTGTCCTATGCCGTTGCCAGCAACGAGGTGCGAATCCTCGCCCCGATCCCGGGCAAGTCCCTGATCGGTATCGAGATTCCAAACGTCGACCGCGAGACGGTTTCGCTAGGTGACGTCCTGCGTTCCAACGTTGCCACCGCTAGCGCCCACCCGCTGACCATTGGTATCGGTAAAGACGTTGAGGGTGGCTATGTCGTAGCGAACCTTGCCAAAATGCCACACCTTTTGGTCGCTGGTGCAACTGGCGCGGGTAAGTCTTCGTTCGTCAACGCGATGATCACCTCGATTCTCATGCGTTCGAAGCCGGCCGAAGTTCGCATGGTGCTGATCGACCCGAAGCGAGTCGAACTCGCCGCCTATCAGGGCGTGCCGCACCTGATTACCCCGATTATCACTAACCCCAAAAAAGCCGCCGAAGCGCTGGCCTGGGTCGTCAAAGAGATGGATTCCCGCTACGACGACCTCGCATCCTTCGGCTTCAAACATGTCGATGATTTCAACCGCGCGGTGGTCGCTGGAACCATTCGGGTTCCCGAGGGTTCGAAGCGCGTCCTAACGCCATACCCTTACCTGCTCGTTGTGGTCGACGAGCTCGCCGACCTGATGATCGTTGCTCCTCGCGAGGTAGAAGACTCAATCGTTCGCATCACGCAGCTCGCTCGCGCCTCGGGTATCCACCTGGTGCTAGCAACCCAGCGACCTTCGGTCGACGTGGTTACCGGTTTGATCAAGGCAAACGTTCCAAGCCGATTGGCCTTCTCGGTGTCCTCGCTAACCGACTCGCGCGTGATTCTCGACCAACCCGGAGCCGAAAAGCTCATCGGTCAGGGTGACGCTTTGTTCTCTCCGATGGGCACCAACAAGCCAATTCGAGTCCAGGGAGCTTGGTTGAGCGAAGCCGAGCTCGAAAAGGTCGTCGAACACGTGAAGCGTCAGATGAACCCCGAATACCGAAACGACGTTGAGGCTCCTGTGCAGTCCAAGAACGTGGACGCCGACATCGGCGACGACCTAGAGCTCTTGCTGGCGGCTGCCGAACTAATCGTTTCTTCGCAATTCGGCTCGACCTCGATGCTGCAGAGAAAGCTTCGAGTCGGTTTTGCCAAGGCCGGTCGCCTGATGGATCTACTCGAATCGCGCAACATCGTTGGCCCGAGCGAAGGCTCGAAGGCTCGCGACGTACTGGTGCAGCCCGATGAACTCGCGGTGGTCCTCGGCCAGCTTAGGGGTGAGCCTGGCGTTAGCCCATCACCGATCGTGCGCACTGCTGCCGACGTTATCGATGACACCGAAATCGTCGATGATGACCAAGACGGTGACGAAGACGCTTGGCAGCTAACGGGCCGCGACTAATGCTCGCCAACCTGGTAACTCTTTCTCGAATCCTGCTCGTCCCATTTGTAATCTGGGTGGTCTTTGCCGAGCCAGATCGCTCATCAGGCTGGCGCTGGCTGGCGGTTCTGCTATTTGTTTTGTCTGCAGCTACCGATGGCGTTGACGGAGCCATCGCCAGAAAACGTGGCCAAGTGACTAATCTCGGCAAGATACTTGACCCGATCGCTGACAAGTTCTTGATCGGCGGAGTGTTGGTTTCGCTGTCGCTTCTCGGCGAGGTCTCCTGGTGGGTCACCGGAATCATCCTCGTGCGCGAAATCGGCATCACGATCTACCGGTTCGCGGTTCTGAAAAAGCGTGTCATCGCGGCTTCGGGTGGCGGCAAGCTGAAGACCATCATGCAATCGATCCTCGTAGGCTTTCTGCTCAGCCCAACCGGGTGGTTGCCGTTCGGTATTCAGCCGGGCCTCGAACTCGCCTTGACGGTGGTAGCGCTCGCGCTTACTTTGTACAGCGGAATCGCCTATCTAGTCGCGGGGGCAAAGAAGTGAGTGCAGCAGAGATTTTGGTCCTCCTGGAGGCGCGTGGCTGGTCTTTGGCCTTGGCCGAGTCGCTGACCGGTGGCTTGCTCGCCGACGCCTTTGTGGGCGTCCCAGGGGCTTCTAAGGTGCTTCGTGGTTCGGTGGTTGCCTACGCAACAGAAGCCAAGAGCGATCTTTTGGGTGTCGATGCAAAACTCTTGGCCGACGTGGGAGCCGTTGACCCCGCAGTGGCCATCGAAATGGCCGTCGGTGCCGCCAACGTGTTCAAGGCGGATGTTGCTCTCTCGGCAACCGGCGTGGCCGGGCCAGACACCCAAGACGGGGTGGCGGTCGGCACGGTATTTATCGGGGTGCTGACACCTCACGGCTCAGAAGTAGTCGAACTATCGCTCAAGGGAGATCGAGCAGAAATTCGAGCCGGAGCGGTGGCCGGAGCGCTCGCCACACTCAAAACTGCACTCTCAGGAGACTCGCAGGAATTTCGGGCATAAAACGGAGTCTCGCGTTGTAAGTTATCCTGTAACTCCTCAAACCTGAGGGTTGTCAGAAAGGAGACGAAATGCTTTTAGTTCGTCGCGAAATCGGTGATGTTCTTCGAGAACTCCGTCTGCAAAAACGCCACACTCTTCGTCAGGTCGCCGGTCGCGCAAGCGTTGCCCTTGGCTACCTGAGCGAGATCGAGCGCGGCCAGAAAGAAGCTTCGAGCGAGATTCTGCTATCAATCGCAGAAGCCCTAGATGTTCCGATCTCCCAAATCATGCGCGAGGTCAGTGAGCGCCTAGCTGCACTTGAGGGTCTAACGATCCCAGACACCGTGCCAGCCGAACTGCTTGCGAGCTTCAGCCGCTAAGCACCAACTTATGCGAGCCCCGGTCAGCGATGATCGGGGTTTTCGCTTAGGGTTTTAGGCATGCGCCTTTCACAGTTCAACTCGCTCATCGCCGACGAATTCGGCGTAGCGTATTCCGCTGTGATTCGACGCGACCTGGTCCTGGGTGATCTGGGCGACCTCACCGCAGACAAGGCAATTGCCTCGGGATTCGACCCTAAAGAGGTCTGGCTGGCCGTTTGCCACACGGCCGGAGTACCGAAGGAACGTTGGCACGGTTTGAACAAACATTCGAAAAAAGACACGCCGAAATAAAATATTCGAAAACTTGTTCGAATTTTGCTAGTCTGTTCGTAGCAAAGAAGTTGTTCACAACTTTTGCGCCACCCCGACAAGGTGTCGGAGGTTAGACGTAGTCTCACAGGAAAATGAAACCTAGAGGCGCGATGCGCCAGAAGCAAGAGGACAAAAGATGGCATCTGCAAACGAACGCGAGAAGGCACTAGACACCGCACTGGCTCAGATTGAGCGTCAGTTCGGCAAAGGCTCGATCATGCGACTTGGTTCAGACGAACGCGCACCGGTCGAGGTAATCCCCACCGGCTCTATCGCCCTAGACGTAGCTCTAGGCATTGGCGGCCTTCCTCGCGGCCGCATCGTCGAGGTCTACGGCCCTGAGTCCTCCGGTAAGACCACCGTTGCCCTGCACGCAATCGCCAACGCACAGGCAGCCGGCGGCACCGCGGCGTTCATCGACGCCGAGCACGCACTTGACCCGGAGTACGCCAAGGCTCTCGGTGTAAACATCGACGACCTCTTCGTCAGCCAGCCAGACACCGGTGAGCAGGCGCTTGAAATCGCCGACATGCTGATTCGCTCCGGCGGAATCGACATCATCGTCATCGACTCGGTTGCAGCCCTTGTGCCACGCGCCGAAATCGAAGGTGAAATGGGTGACTCGCACGTTGGTCTTCAGGCCCGACTCATGTCGCAGGCTCTTCGCAAGCTAACCGGTGCGCTCAGCAACACCAACACCACCATGATCTTCATAAACCAGCTCCGCGAAAAGATCGGTGTCTTCTTCGGAAGCCCAGAAACCACCGCCGGAGGTAAGGCTCTGAAGTTCTACGCTTCGGTTCGCCTAGACATTCGCCGCATCGAGACCCTGAAAGACGGCACCGACGCAGTCGGTAACCGCACTCGCGTCAAGGTGGTCAAGAACAAGATGGCCTCACCGTTCAAGCAGGCCGAGTTCGACATCATCTACGGTCTCGGCATCTCGCGTGAGGGCAGCCTCCTCGACTTCGGCGTCGACCACGACATCGTCAAGAAGTCTGGTGCCTGGTACACCTACGAGGGCGACCAACTCGGTCAGGGCAAAGAGAACTCTCGCAAGTACCTAATCGATAACCCTGCCGTTGCCGACGAGATCGAGAAGAGGATCAAGACCAAGCTTGGCATCGGTGTTCCTCGTGCCGTTGCCGACCTACCGGTCGAAGAGGTGGCTCCGATCGCAGACATCGCTCCGGTTGCAATCGATAAGGCAGCCAACGAATAACAATGACTGAAACTGCGCCTTCGCGCGAAAAGCTGGAGAGCAGGGCGAGAAACGTCCTGCTCTTTCAGCTATCCAAGGGCGCTAAGTCGAAGGCTCAACTGCGGGCCATCCTGGTCAAACGTGAGATACCCGAGGATATCGCCGAACCGATACTCGATCGGTTTGAGGAATCCGGGCTAATCGACGACGCACAGTTTGCAAACGTCATTGTCAACAGCCGCAGGCGTTACAAGGGGCTTTCCAAGTCGGCAATCAAACGCGAACTTTCAACAAAGGGCGTAGCTGTCGAGGTCATCGAAGAGGCGATTTCGGAGATCACCTCGGAGCAAGAGTTCGAGACCGCCAAAGAACTAGCCGTCAAAAGACTCAGAACCATGAGCCGCCTCGAATCGGCAGTTCAGGAGCGCAGGCTCTCTGGTTATCTAGCTCGCAAGGGCTACGGTGGCGGAGTTGTTTACGCGGCCATCCGATATGCGCGCGAGCAGGCGGTAAAATCGGAAGCCTGATGACTTCCGAAACCAAACAACGCAGCTACGAGGTCCGCACCTTCGGCTGCCAGATGAATGTTCACGACTCCGAGCGCCTGACCGGCCTGCTCGAAGACGCTGGCTACGTCTCTGCGCTTGGCGAAGAAGCAGACATCGTGGTTTTCAACACCTGTGCGGTTCGCGAGAACGCCGACAATCGCCTTTACGCAGCCATTTCGCAGCTATACGGCAAGAAGAAAGAGAACCCGGACTTTCAGATTGCGGTTGGTGGTTGCCTGGCTCAAAAGGATCGCGAAACAATCGTCAAGAAGGCGCCATACGTCGACGTTGTCTTCGGCACGCACAACATTGGGTCGCTGCCCGTCCTCTTGGAACGAGCCCGTCACAATGAAGAGGCCCAGATCGAGATTCTCGAGTCTCTCGAAACCTTCCCAAGCGACCTCCCAACCAAGCGCGACAGCACCTACGCCGCCTGGGTCTCGATTTCGGTTGGCTGCAACAACACCTGCACCTTCTGTATCGTTCCGAGCCTGCGCGGCAAAGAGAAAGACCGCCGCCCCGGCGAGATTCTCGCCGAGGTTCAGGCGCTGGTTGCCGACGGCGTGATTGAGATCACTCTGCTCGGCCAAAACGTCAACACCTACGGTGTCGAATTCGGCGACCGCGGGGCATTCGCCAAGTTGCTTCGAGCCATGGGCGAGGTTAAGGGGCTCGAGCGCGTTCGCTTCACTAGCCCGCACCCTGCAGCCTTCACTCAGGACGTAATCGATGCCATGGCCGAAACCCCAAACGTCATGCCTCAGCTGCACATGCCACTGCAGAGCGGTAGCGATTCGGTCTTGAAGGCGATGAAGCGCAGCTACCGAAGCACAAAGTTCTTGGGGATCATCGACTCGGTTCGTGAGGCGATCCCAAACGCCGCAATTTCGACCGACATCATCGTGGGTTTCCCTGGCGAGACCGAAGAAGACTTTCTTGAAACCATGCGTGTGGTCAGCGAGTCCCGCTTCGCCACCGCCTACACGTTCCAGTATTCGATTCGCCCCGGCACTCCGGCAGCCGAAATGCCAGACCAGATTCCGAAGGCAGTGGTTCAGGAGCGCTTCGAGCGCTTGCACAAGTTGGTCAACCAGATCGCCTTCGAAGAGAACCAAAAGCTCATTGGGCAAACCGTTGAGGTTTTGGTTGGTAACAACGAGGGGCGCAAAGACGCCGCTACGCACCGTTTGAGCGGCCGCGCGCGTGATGGTCGCCTGGTCCACTTCAGCGTCCCACAGGGCGTCCTAGAGCCTCGTCCGGGCGATCTGGCTACCGTCACAGTTGAAGAATCCGGCCCTTTTCACCTGATTGCCGACCCAAAGACTCCAAACGACATCGAAATCAGGCATACCATCGCCGGCGATGCCTGGGATCGCGCTCAGGCAGCATCCTGCGGTGTTCCCGCCCAGGCAACCCCTGGTCGCCGATCGATTCCGCTAGGTGTTCGCGGTGCCTAACCAGCTGATCGCGGTGGTCGGCCCAACCGGTACCGGCAAATCCGATCTCGGGCTCGCTCTCGTTGAGGCGCTTGCATTGCGCGGCACCACTGCCGAGATCGTGAACTGCGACTCGATGCAGTTCTATCGCGGCATGGACATCGGCACCGCCAAGCTTTCAGTAGCCGAGCGACGCGGAATCCCGCACCACCTGCTCGATTGGCTTGAGATTCGCCAGGAGTCAACCGCGGCCGAATACCAGGCCGTCGCCCGCCCCGTTATCGAAGAGATACAGCGCAGGGGAGTGACACCGATTCTGGTTGGCGGCTCGATGCTCTACATAGCCTCGGTCCTGAACAACTTCGAGTTCCCGGCCCGAGACGAGGCATTGCGAGCCGGCCTAGAGGCAGACCTGATCGAATTTGGCGCGAGAGAGCTGCACAACCGCCTGGCCGCCAAAGACCCGGTCGCGGCGAGTCGAATCGATTCCCAAAACGGACGCCGAATCGTGCGAGCGCTAGAGATCGTCACCATCACGGGTGAGCCATTTGCCGCCGCGCTACCCGAAACTCCAGAGGAGTGGCAGTCGAGCATCCAGATTGGGTTACTGGCGGAGCGTGCGGTCCTCGTGCCGAGGCTCTACCAGCGAGCCGAAGCGATGTGGCAAAACGGGTTCCGCGAAGAGGTCGAGTCGCTTATTCCGGCTGGCATTCGCGATGGCAAAACGGCGAGCCAGGCCATCGGTTACGCGCAGGCCCTAGCCGAGCTAGACGGGTCGCTCACCCGCGAACAGGCAATCGAGCAAACCGCGCTCCTGACTTCGCGCTATGCCAGAAGGCAGATGTCGTGGTTTAGGCGTGACAAGCGAATCAACTGGCTAGCTTTCGATCGCGAAGACCTTGTCGCGGCCGCGCTAGAACTCGTCATTTAGGCTTGAGGCATGGCAACCGTTCAATTCACCAAGGGTCACGGCACGGGCAACGACTTCGTGCTGATTCTTGACGAGCGAGGCGAACTCGACCTAACCCCAGAAAGCGTTGCCAAGCTTTGCGACCGCCACTTCGGAATCGGTGCCGACGGCTTGATTCGCGTGATTCGTTCGAGCGCCTTGCCCGATGGCGCGGCCAGCCTAAAAGAAGAGCCCGCGGCCGAATGGTTTATGGACTATCGCAACGCCGACGGGAGCGTCGCCGAGATGTGTGGCAACGGCGTCCGAGTCTTTGCCCGCTACCTGACCGAACGCGGTTTGGTCGAACTGTCACCCGGCGACACACTTTCTATCGGAACGCGCGCCGGAGTGCGCGACATTCAGCGCTCCACCAATGGTTTTGCCGTCGACATGGGCCGTTGGCGTCCCGGTTCGGCCGAAATCACTGTCCTGACGACCGGCACCGATGTTCCGCGTCCGGGACAGGCAATCAACGCCGGCAACCCGCACGTCGTGGTGGCTCTCGCCCACACCGAAGAGTTAAGCGAGCTAGATCTGAATCGTCCACCGGTGCTAGACCCTAAGCAACCCGAGGGAGCCAACGTCGAATTCATCGTGCCCGCCGAACCAATGGTGCAAAACGGCGTGGGTTATATCTCGATGCGCGTTCACGAACGTGGAGTTGGAGAAACTCTTTCCTGCGGCACTGGTATTGTTGCGGCGGCTTTGGCCACCAGACTCTGGGCCGGCAAGGGAGCTCCAAACCAGTGGCAGGTTACGGTTCCTGGCGGAACCCTAGCGGTACGCATGTTTGCAACCGAAGACGGCGAGCACGTTGGTTTGAGTGGTCCCGCAACGCTTTCGTTCGATGGCGAAATCGACCTAGCTAGCCTTTAGTCGAGCGCAGCACCCGAAACGCCTTTGATGTGTCGACGCGTTCAATCTTGATTCCCTTGATGGTCGATGAAATCCAACGCTGAAGCGAGTCGGCACCCAGGTTCTTCTGAACTACTAGATAGGCGTTCGCGCCTGCTTCTAACCTTGGCAACCAGTGCTCCAGCAGCTCATGCAAGACATCTTTTCCGACCCGAATCGGTGGGTTCGACCAAATTCCGGTGAACTCGATGTCTGCTGGGATCTCATCGGGTCGGCAAACCTTGACATTGGTGAGACCCAGTTTTGCAGCGTTCAACTCGGTGAGTTGGCGGGCGCGCTCGTTTACATCGATTGCCCAGATGGTGGCCTTAGGAGAGTGCAGTGCCAGCGCAAGTGCAATCGGGCCCCAACCGCAACCGATGTCGAGAATGTCGCCGCCCTTTGGTGCGCGATCGAGATGTTCCAGAAGAATCTTGGTGCCGGTGTCCACGTGGTCTGGGCTGAAGATTGCACCGGAGGTAGTAACACTAACTTCGTGACCGTCAAGGGAGACCTTGATTTCTTTGGTCTTGAACTCGCCCGCGGGGGTCTCGTCGAAGTAGTGGGAAGGCATAGCGCCACACTAATACAACCTTGGGGTCTAGTGTTAGTGAAGTGAGTGAACCAACCCAATCCGAGCAGGTCATCGACCGGATTTTGCGCCGAGGCGAGCGCGCCGCTGCACTTGGTGCAGAAGATACTCACGGCTACTCGGATTCCGACGGCGACCAGCAGGATCTTGAAGATCGTTCGGCGCTTAGACGCGTAGCCGGCCTTTCTACCGAACTCGAGGACGTCAGCGAGGTCGAGTATCGACAGCTGCGACTCGAAAAGGTTGTCTTGATCGGCCTCTGGGGAGAGCAGAACCTGCAGGACGCCGAAAATTCGCTTCGTGAACTTGCCGCTCTAGCCGAAACCGCTGGATCAGAGGTCTTGGACGGGCTGCTGCAGAGGCGTGCGCACCCGGACCCGGCAACCTATTTGGGCAAAGGCAAGGCCGAAGAACTTCGCGCCATGGTTCAGGCCTGCGGCGCAGACACCGTGATTGCCGACACCGAGTTGGCCCCGAGCCAACGCCGTGCTCTCGAAGACGTGGTCAAGGTTAAGGTCATCGACCGAACCGCTGTCATCTTGGACATCTTTGCCCAGCACGCGAAGAGTCGCGAGGGCAAGGCTCAGGTCGAACTCGCTCAGCTCGAATACCTGCTACCGAGACTTCGCGGTTGGGGTGAGTCGATGTCTCGTCAGGCCGGTGGTCAGGCGGCCGGCGGTGTCGGTATGGGCTCTCGTGGACCTGGTGAAACCAAGATCGAGTTGGATCGTCGACGCATCAACACCAAGATGGCGAAGCTTCGCAAGCAGATCAAAGAGATGAAGCCGGCTCGTGAGGCCAAACGGGCGAATCGAGTTCGCAATTCGGTTCCGGCGGTTGCCATTGCCGGCTACACCAACGCAGGTAAGTCCTCGCTGTTGAACCGGATCACCCAGGCTGGGGTCTTGGTCGAAAACGCGCTCTTTGCAACCCTCGACCCCACTGTTCGCAAGGCACTAACACCGGACGGCCGCCCTTACACACTCGCCGACACGGTTGGGTTCGTGCGCAATCTTCCGCACCAGTTGGTCGAGGCCTTTAGGTCGACTCTCGAGGAGATCGCGGCCTCCGATTTGATCGTCCACGTTGTCGATGCCTCGCACCCACACCCAAGTAGTCAGATTGAGACCGTTCGCAACGTGGTCGGCGAAGTTGGGGCAAGCAACATCCTCGAACTGATTGTCTTCAACAAGATCGATCTGGTTGACGAGACCACTCGCATGGCGCTTCGAGGCCTAGCACCCGGTTCGATGGAGGTTTCGGCTAGAACCGGCGAGGGGATCCCTGAGCTGCTCGCCAAGATCGAGTCGCTACTGCCAGAGCCGAACGTCAAAGTCGAAGTGGTCGTGCCATATAGTCGCGGTGACCTGGTTTCGAGAATTCACCTGAACAGCAAGATCGTCGAACTCGAATACGTCGAAGAGGGCACGCACATAATCGCTATGGTGCGTCCGGAGCTGGCCGCCGAATTGGCGATTTTCGCTAAATAGAGCGCAGGACGCTGACAACCTTGCCCATGATCACGGCGTGTGTGCCGTCGATCGGGGCCATGTTCGAGTTGCGAGGTAGCAGCCAGGTGTGACCGTTCTCTTGCTTGAAAACCTTCACTGTCGCTTCGTCTTCTAGCAGAGCCGCCACGATGTCACCGTTTTCGGCATGCTGTTGCATTCGAACAACGACCCAGTCGCCGTCGCAAATGGCGGCGTCGATCATCGACTCGCCCTTGACCTTCAAGATGAATAGGTCGTCACTCTTGCCAACTAGTTGAGAGGGCAGGGTGAAGGTGTCTTCGATGTTTTGCTCTGAGGTAATTGGGGTACCGGCCGCGATTTGACCGACCCAGGGAACCAGTTTGGCGTTGCCGATGTTCACGACGCCCGTTGCGCTGCTGCGAACTACGTCCATTGCGCGCTGCTTGCCCTCGTTCTTGTTTAGAAAACCTTTTTCTCGAATCTGGTCGAGTTGGTACTTCACGCTGGCCACGGCACTGAGCCCGACCATCTCGCCGATCTCGCGAAGGCTGGGGGAGTAACCCTTGACCTGTTGGAACTTCGAGATAGAGGCCAGGATATAGCGCTGCTTTTCGCTGAGGCCCTCGGTGTCGCCCGGGAGCCACTCGCTCATGTCGTCGTTTTCGTTGAACATTGACTTACCTTTCGTTGTTCTATCGAAAGATTATTCGAATTATTTCTAATTATCAAACATATTTTCGAAAAATACTTGACAAGGTGTCGGTGGGTCGAGTTATTCTTGAACTATTCGAACACTTGTTCGGAACACAATTTCGAAAAGGGATGTAAAAGATGAACACAGTAACCTCTCGTGCAAAAGGTCTTACTCGTCTTGCCGTCATCATCGGCCTCATCATTGCCGCCGTCAGCTTCTTCAGCAACCAGTCGGCTCAGGCGAGCAATGAGGTCGCCAAGACCTCGTTCACCTACGTCACGGTTCACAACGGCGAGACCCTTTGGCAGATCGCCGAGCGAGTAGCACCAAACCAAGACCCTCGAGACACCGTTGAGGCCATCGTCACACTAAACAACCTCACCCAGTCGACCCTGCAGCCAGGGCAGCGAATCGCACTGCCTAACTTCTAGTCGCTAATATTGAAAGGGTGACCTCCCTTTCAGACCTTCCACTGCGCGACTCCCTGCGCGGCCGCGAGCCCTACGGCGCGCCACAGCTGAACGTTCCGGTGTCACTGAACGTAAACGAAAACACTCACGAGCTTCCAGACGCGGTCATCAAGGACATCGTCAAGAGGGTCGGCGAGGCGGCTCACGGCATCAACCGCTACCCGGATCGAGAATTCGAAACCCTGCGCGAGGCCCTTGCAAAATACCTCGGCCATGGCCTCACCGGCAAACAACTCTGGGCAGCCAACGGTTCTAACGAAGTTCTCCAGCAAATCTTTCAGGCCTTCGGAGGCCCCGGTCGCTTAGCCATCGGTTTCGGCCCAACCTATTCGATGTATTCACTCATCGCACTCGGAGCCGACACCGAATACCTTGATGCACCCCGAGGCGAGCGCTACGAACTGACACCTGAGTTGGTTCGCGAGGCAATCGCAAAGCACCAGCCAAATATCGTGCTGCTTTGCTCGCCAAACAACCCGACCGGAACTCCGCTTAGTCTCGACTGCATCGAGGCAGCCTATGAGGCAACCGATGGCATAGTCGTGGTCGACGAGGCCTACGCCGAATTCGCTAACGAATCGCACTCCGCGATTTCGCTACTTCCCGGTCGTCCGCGCCTGTTGATTTCGCGCACCATGTCTAAGGCCTTCGCCTTCGCCGGTGCTCGGGTTGGCTACCTCGCGGCAGACCCAGCAGTGGTCGATGCCATGCGATTGGTGCGTTTGCCCTACCACCTGAGCGCTTTCACCCAGGCCGCCGCTGAAGCAGCCCTAGACCACGCCGGGGAACTACTTGCCACGGTTGGCGACATCAAGGTTCAGCGCGACCGAATCGTGCGGGAGCTTGGCGCGATGGGCTTTGATCCCTATCGCAGCGACGCCAACTTCGTTCTGTTCGCCGGGGTAAAAGACCCGACTCGCACGTTCACGGACCTCCTTGGCAAAGGAATCCTGGTTCGCAATGTCGGAATCCCAAACACCTTGCGCGTCACCGCCGGCACCGAAGCCGAGACCAGCGCATTTCTCGAAGCCCTAGCTCAGTTGCAAGCCAACTAGACTTTAGGTAATCCCAATGTCGCTTTTTAGGCGAAAGGTAATTACATGAGTAGAACTGCAACTCTGTCGCGCAAGACGAGCGAGTCGGCAATCGAGCTGACTTTGAACCTCGACGGCACCGGCAAGTCGAACATCAGCACCACCGTGCCGTTTTTCGACCACCTACTCACGGCTTTCTCGAAGCACTCGCTGATTGACCTTGACATCAAGGCCACCGGCGACACCCACATCGACGTTCACCACACGGTCGAAGACACCGCGATCGTTCTAGGTCAGGCTCTTCGCGAGGCCCTAGGCGACAAAGCCGGCATCGGCCGCTACGGCGACGCCACGGTTCCACTTGACGAAGCGCTGGTTCGTGCGGTTGTCGACGTTTCTGGCCGCCCCTATTTGGTTCACAGCGGTGAACCTGCTGGTTTCGAGTACCACCTGATCGGTGGTCACTTCACCGGGTCGCTGGTTCGTCACGTATTTGAGGCGATCACCTTGAACGCCGGAATAACCGTGCACATCAACGTCCTAGAGGGTCGCGACGCGCACCACATTGCCGAGACCGAGTTCAAGGCCTTCGCCCGCGCGCTTCGCAAGGCCGTTGAGCCGGATTCACGCGTGGTCGGTGTGCCTTCAACCAAGGGCGCTCTGTGACCAAAAGCGTCGTCGTCTACGACTACGGCAGTGGCAATGTTCATTCGGCAGTGAAGGCGCTCGTCGCCGCTGGCGCAAGGGTCGAGCTAACCGGTGACCCCGAAAAAGCCCTAAACGCAGACGGACTCGTCGTGCCCGGCGTTGGTGCTTTTGCCTCTGTCATGGAACAACTAAACGCTCGCAAGGCAAACGAACTTGTCGACAAACGTCTCGTCGCCGGACGCCCGGTGCTCGGCATTTGCGTTGGCATGCAAGTCCTATTTGAACTAGGCGTCGAACACGGCCTCGAAACCGAGGGGCTTGGCCAACTGCCTGGCACAGTCGAGCTGCTAGACGCGCCAACCCTGCCGCACATCGGCTGGAACACCGTCACGGCCGCCAAGGGCTCGAAGCTCTTTGCGGGAGTCGAGAACGAGCGTTTCTATTTCGTGCACTCCTACGGTGTGAAGAATTGGGAGCTCGAGGCAATCGGCTCGTTCATTCCGCCAAAGGTCACCTGGGCCGAATACGGCTCGCTGTTCGTTGCCGCCTGCGAGGTAGGCCCTCTTTCGGCAACCCAATTTCACCCAGAAAAGTCTGGCGAAGCCGGCATTCAACTTTTAACCAACTGGGTAGCAACCCTCTAGGAGAATCGTGTACCCATACCTCGAACTTTTGCCAGCCGTTGACGTAGCCGACGGCAAGGCGGTTCGCCTCACCCAGGGCGAGGCCGGCAGCGAGACCGACTACGGCGACCCAATCGAAGCGGCCATGACCTGGATCAACGCCGGAGCCGAGTGGATTCACCTCGTTGACCTAGACGCAGCCTTCGGACGTGGCGATAACCGAGCACTATTGCGCGAAGTGGTTTCGGCGGCCAGCTCGGTAAAGATCGAACTTTCGGGCGGAATTCGCGACGACGCCTCGCTCGAGGCCGCCTTGGAAGCCGGCGCGACCCGAGTCAACCTCGGCACCGCAGCTCTAGAAGACCCCGACTGGACTGCCCGAGTAATCGAACGCTTTGGCGACGCAATCGCGGTTGGGCTCGACGTCCGCGGCACCACACTTGCCGCTCGCGGCTGGACAAAAGAGGGTGGAGATCTCTGGGAGGTGCTCGCTCGTCTAGAGGACGCCGGTTGCCCGCGGTACGTGGTCACCGACGTCACCAAAGACGGCACTCTAAAAGGCCCGAACATCGAACTTCTCAAGGAGGTCATGGCTCGAACCTCGAAGCCTGTCGTGGCATCTGGCGGCATCTCGAGCCTGCAAGACATCACCGATCTTCGCGCTCTAGCGCCTATTGGCCTTGAAGGTGCGATCCTCGGCAAGTCGCTCTACGCCGGCAGGTTCGCTCTCGAGCAGGCCCTAGCGATCGCATC
>WLPL01000013.1 GCA_009698805.1 Actinomycetota bacterium
CTCGACAAGGGCAAGGAGGACGAGCTGATCCTCGTCTTCGACCTCGGTGGCGGCACGTTCGACGTCTCGCTGCTCGAGGTGGGCAAGGACGACGACTTCTCGACCATCCAGGTGCGCTCGACCGCCGGCGACAACCGCCTCGGCGGCGACGACTGGGATCAGCGCGTAGTTGAGCACCTGGTCAAGAAGTTCAAAGAAACCTCGGGCGTGGACGTGTCGAAAGACAAGATCGCGCTACAGCGTCTGAAAGAAGCAGCCGAGCAGGCAAAGAAAGAGCTTTCGCAGTCGATGACCGCGAACGTTCAGCTGCCTTACCTATCGCTCACCGAGAACGGCCCAGCCAACCTCGACGAGACGATCACCCGCGCCCAGTTCGAGCAGCTAACCGCTGACCTACTCGAGCGCACCAAGAAGCCGTTCAACGACGTAATCAAGGAGGCCGGAGTCAAGGTCGCCGACATCGCACACGTTGTCCTCGTTGGTGGTTCGACTCGTATGCCGGCAGTCACCGAGCTAGTCAAGAGCCTCACCGGTGGCAAGGAGCCTAACAAGGGTGTAAACCCTGACGAGGTAGTCGCAGTTGGTGCAAGCCTCCAGGCCGGTGTGCTTAAGGGTGAGCGCAAGGACGTAATGCTCGTGGACGTAACCCCGCTATCGCTGGGTATCGAAACCAAGGGTGGAATCATGACCAAGTTGATCGAGCGCAACACCGCGATTCCGACCAAGCGTTCAGAAACCTTCACCACGGCAGACGACAACCAGCCAGAGGTAACCATTGCAGTGTTCCAGGGTGAGCGTGAGTTCACCCGCGACAACAAGGCACTCGGTGACTTCAAGCTCGGCGGCATCGCACCAGCACCACGCGGTGTTCCACAAATCGAAGTGACCTTCGACATCGACGCCAACGGCATCGTCCACGTGTCTGCAAAAGACAAGGGCACGGGCAAGGAGGCTTCGGTCACCATCACCGGCGGCGGTTCGCTACCTAAGGAAGACATCGAGCGCATGGTTCGTGAGGCAGAAGAACACGCTGCCGAAGACAAGAAGCGTCGCGAGGAGCAGGAAGACCGCAACCTTGGCGAGCAGCTCGTCTATTCGACTGAGAAGCTGATCAAGGACAACGACGAGAAGCTGCCCGAAGAGGTGAAGACGGAGGTTCAGGCCGACGTGGACGCACTGAAGAGCGCGCTCGCCGGAGAAGACATCGACGCCGTCAAGGCAGCGATCGAGAAGCTGAACACTTCGGCACAGAAGATGGGTGAAGCAATTTACTCGTCACCTGAGGCCGAGGCCGCTCCCGAAGAAAACGCTGGCGAAGACGTAGTCGACGCCGAAGTTGTCGAAGACGAGGGCGAAACCAAGTAATGCCTGAAGAAAACATTCAAGACGAGTCTGGTCAGGGCGAAAACCCTGACCAGCTCGATCAGGAACTCGCCGACCTGGTTGAAGAGACCGGACCGATAAGCAAAGAGGCGGAGCTTCTAGCCGACCTCCAGCGCGTTCAAGCTGAGTTTGTGAATTACAAGAACAGGGTTGAGCGCGACCGCGATGTTGCTCGCAGCCTTGCGATTGCCGAAGTCTTCCGTTCGTTGATTCCCGCTCTAGACGATTTGTCTCGCGCAGAAGCACACGGCGACCTAGAGGGTTCACCTTTTGCCGCAGTCGCCACCAAGCTTCGCGCCTCGGGCGAAAAGTTTGGGCTTCAGGCGTTTGGTGCCGAGGGTGACAAGTTCAACCCGGAGCTTCACAACGCACTGGTTCAGAATCCAACCGAGGGAGTAACTGAAACAGTTATTGCCGCAGTCATTGAATCGGGTTACATGGTGGGCGACCGCCTGCTGCGCCCCGCCATGGTTGCGGTAAACATTCCGCTTGAGGGGTAGCAATGGCTAGTCAAGACTGGTTCGAGAAGGACTTCTATAAGGTCATGGGTGTCTCTAAAGACGTCTCAGAGGCCGAACTGAAGAAGAAGTACCGAAAGCTTGCTCGCGAGTTTCACCCAGACCTTCACCCGGGAGACGCCAAAGCTGAGGCGCGCTTCAAAGAGATCAATGAGGCGCACGACGTTCTCAGCGATAAGGCGAAGCGTGCCGAATACGATCAGGTTCGGGCCATGGGCGGTGGCCCTCGTTTCACCGGTGGTGCCGGTGGCCCGGGGTTCAATGGCGCTCAAGGCGCAGGCTTCGAAGACGTCTTTGCCAACCTTTTTGGCGGCGGCGGAGGAGGCTTCGGCGGTTTCGGAGGCTTCGGTGGCCCGCAACGCGGAGCTGACCTCAGCACCAAGACTACGTTGGCATTCATCGACTCGATTCATGGCACCAGCATCAAACTGAACCTGAATGGTAAAGACGTAACAGTCAACATTCCTGCCGGAGTAGGCGACGGCCAAAAGATCAAACTTCGTGGCAAGGGCCAGGCATCGCCAAACGGTGGGCCAGCCGGCGACCTAATCATCGACGTCCACGTCAAGCCGCACCCGGTCTTCTCGCGCGACGGCAACAACATTCGCGTCACAGTGCCGGTTACGTTTCACGAAGCCGTGGTTGGCGCGACGATTCAGGTGCCAACTCTTGGCGGCGAGCCGGTGAAGCTCAAGGTTGCCCCTGGCACACCTAACGGCCGCGTTCTTCGAGTCAAGGGCAGGGGCGTCCAAGGCGCTAAGGTGGTTGGCGATTTGCTTGCCATGGTCGAAATCGCTGTTCCCGCTCACGTCTCAGACAAAGCCAAGCAAGCGCTCGCCGAATTCGACGCCTTGCTTCCGCAGGAAGACCCGCGAGAAGATTTACTCAACAAAGCCGGATTGCTTTAGGAGTAGGCCATGGACGAGTTCGATGTAGACACCCCGATGTTCGCCATCACGTTTGCGGCCGAACTCGCCTTCATGCACGCTCAAACTTTGCGCCAGTATGACCGAATGGGTCTGGTGGTGCCAACCCGAACCGGCGGCCAGTCGCGCCGCTACACGATGCGCAACATCGCCCAACTTCGTGAAATCGCCCGGCTCAGCAACGAGGGCGTAAGCCTCGAGGGCATCAGGCGAATTCTCGAACTTGAAAACCAGAACGCAGAACTCAACAAACGGATTCGCGACCTCGAACAAGCGCTCGCCAACGAGCTCATGAATCGACCAGGAGCGCGCGTATTTGCAGCCGGTGGATCTGGCATCGAAACACTCACACCCGGGCAACGCCCAAGCCGCCACACATCAGTGGTTCTTTGGCGCAAGCGCTAGGTAACATTTTTATAAATAGTGCGCTAAAGCGATTATTTTCTTATTTACGGCGTAAAGTCGATTGTAAAAATCTACTTTTTATAGGGGCAACCGTGAACTTCAAAATCAAAACCATCCTTACCGCTATCGCCACACTTGGCCTTCTTGCTGGCGGGCTAAGCGTTCCCGCCCAAGCGGTAGGTGGCTCCATCAATCTGGTTGAGTCGAGCAGCACTCTTTCGGGGTCAACAATTACCGGTTTCGACGCCAACGCAACCCTTCGACTTGCCGTTATCGCAAGCATGGGTACCTTTAGTTGGAACAACAATGGTTCGGGTGCCACCTTGGTTAGCAATGCGGGCACCACCGCACAGGGAGTATGGCTAGAAGGAACCCAGGATCAGCTCAACGCGGCCCTAGGCGAGATTTCGTTCGCAAAGCCTTGCGGCGGCAGCTACAAGCTATACGCACAAGTTTCCACCGACGGCATGTTGGTCAACCCCGTTACAGGGCACCTCTACCAGCACAGCACCAACTCAAATTCTTACTCCGATGCCATCGCTGCCGCTGCCGCCACTCCTTTGGTGCCAGGCGGTACCAACACCTTTGGTTACATGGCAACGATCACCAGCCCGCTAGAAAACATCATCGTCTCGAATTTTTTGACCACTGATGACTGGCTTGCGGCTTCGGATGCCGCAGTCGAAGGCGACTGGGCTTGGATTGCCGGGCCTGAAACGGGCACGGTTTTCTACCGCGGGCGTGGTGACCAAGGCGGCGGCCCTGTAAATAACGGCTTTCACAACTGGGAAAACAACGAGCCGAACGACTGGGGTGGCGGCGAAGACATCGCCCAGATTTATCCAAGTGGACGGTGGAACGACATCGGCGATGGTGGTCGCTACTACACCACCGAGTGGGGCGGCATGCCTGGTGATGACCTGAGTTCAGTTGTTATCGCTTCGGATTCTCTCGACATCACGGTTGCGGGAGCTTTGACCGGCGGCGGCTCTCAGGCTGACCCCTTCATTATTAGCGATGTGGCTTCGTTCCAGGCAATGCCTACCTGTTCAGACCTGCCCTACTACTTCAAGCAGACGGCTAACATCACCTTGCCAACCGACTGGGCAGGCAATCAAAACCTCTATGGTCACTACGACGGTAATGGCAAGACGATCTCTTACTCACCTGGAACTTTCGTCAGCCACGACTATTACGGTGTTTGGGCGAGTTCATCTGGTGGCTCAACCCTTTCGAACCTGACCGTAACCGGTGACCTAGTTTCAACCAGCTACGGAGGTGTCGGTTTGCTTTTCGGTTATGGCGATGCGGCATTGACCGACGTCACCGCCTCGGGTTCGATCACCACCAGCGACGGACGATTCCAAACCGGCGGTGTTGCCGGTGAGTACGGCGGCAACCTGACCCGAGTTCACTCGACCGTGAGCCTGAATTCAACAAGCGATGGCAACTCTTTCGGTGGCCTAGTGGGTTACTACTGGGGAACGATGCGTGACTCTTCATGGGACGGCACAATGAATATCGGTGGAACAGGAAACAGCAGCCACGTGGGTGGCCTTGTCGGAGAAACAGACTGCGCAAGCATCTACACCTCTAAGGCGACCGGAACAATCACCGTGTCAAACAACGGACAAAACATCGGCGGCCTGGCCGGTTACTTCTGCGGCGAAATGACCGACTCCGAAGCCAACGTCGATATCGTAGGCGCCACCTCGCAGAGCGTAGGTGGGGCTTCAGGCTTCGAAGACGGTGATTTCTACCGCGTCGCAGCCTACGGCGATGTCACCGGTGATGACTATGTCGGTGGCCTTTTTGGCAGGCACTGGGGCAATGCTGAGAATGTCTACTCACATGGAAACGTTGTTGCAACTAACCGCGGAGGGTCCCTTGTCGGTGTCCTTGAGAGCTCTGACCTTTACAAGGCATACGCGACCGGCACCGTAACCGCTGCCACGTCACGCGGGCTCTACGGCGAGATCAATGGCGGAAGAACAGGCAACACGCACTGGGTGCCAAGCGATTCGACGGTTACCCAGCCGGATCCACTGTCAGGCGGAGAAGTGCCTTACACCTCGGTCGAAAGCAAGGACATTGCCTACTACAGCAACGATGGCTGGAGCATCTCGGCTGACTGGGGAGACTCAGCAGTCTGGACGATTTGCAGCCGTGTTGACAGCGGCTACCCGTTCTTAACCAGCCTCTACAGCAGCGACCCATGCGCACCAGCGCTCACCAACGCAACCGCTCCAGTAATCACCGGAACCGGCGTAGTTGGCAAGCCACTTGCCATGAACAAGGGCAGCTGGGACGCAGGAGTCACCTTCAGCTACCAGTGGAAGCTAGATGGTGCCAACATCGCTACCGCTACAGCAGCTACCTATGTTCCTGTAGCCGGCGACATCGGCAAGACGGTCACGGTTCAACTAACCGGGGCTAAACAGGACTTCAAGACCGCGGTTAAGCTCTCAAGCAACAGCGTGGTTGTTAGCGCTGCTCCGGTGATCGTTGTGCCAAAGGAGACCGCCCTTGCAATTGGCGAGTTCGTCGGAAACAGCTGGTGGACTCCGCTTGGCTTTGTCGCCAAGGTCAAGTCCGCCGTGAAGGCGCACAGCAAGGCGACAACACTTACCTGCACCGGCATCGTTTCACCTGGCGGCTGGAAGCCTTGGCAGAAGACCCTAGGTCTGAAGCGCGCGGGTCTTGCGTGCGCATTCGCCAAGTCATTCAACCCGAAGCTAAAGACCAAGCTGGCCTGGAAAATCTCTAGCGCTAGCGACGCCGTGAAGCGCGGAGTATCACTGAAGTTCAATAAGTAGTAAGTAGTAAAAAGCGAAGCCCCGCGACCCCACGAGTTGGTTGCGGGGCTAAACTTTTGCCATGTCTGAAAACATCAACGAACGTTCGTATGGTCAAGGCGCACAGGGCGAAATAAGCGCCCCTAAAGCAACCAAGGTCGGGCTCTGGACCAGATTCCGCTACAACTTCGACAACTCGATTGCTCGCAGCGGGGCCTTCGTGGCCTGGATGTTTGCGGCCATGATCGTCTTCTCGATAATCCTCGTCTTCATCAAGTACGCGCTCTATGCGTTGCCGGGTCTTTTGAACCCAGACACCGCGCCTCTTGGCCCGCTCGACTTCAACACCTTCTGGGGTTCTTTCGCAACCTTGTTCGGCAAGGGCGGCGAGCCAACCTGGGCCGACCGCATCATCAACGTCCTGTACTGGGTTGTCACAATCACCATCACCGCGAGCGTCACCGGTTTCATCGTTGGCCTAATCGCTCGCACCTTCGAGAAGCTGCGCAAGGGCAAGTCTCCGGTCATTACCAGCAACCACACGCTTATTCTCGGCTGGTCGAACCGCGTCTTCCCGATTCTTAAAGAACTCGCCGTTGCCAACGCAAACGTTCGCAAGGCCACCGTGGTCATCTTCTCTGAGCAGACTCGCGACTTTATGCAAGACGAAATCGAGTCTCGCGCCGAGGGCTTGGGCAAACTCAAGGTTGTGACCCGAACAGGTGACCCAACCAACCCCGGCGACCTAAAGCGTGTCAATCTTTCGAACGCAAAGTCGATAATCATTTTGGACGCAGATGAAACCGGCGACGCGAAGGTAGTCTCTACGGTTCTTGCCGTGAAGGCTGTCAACGCAAACCCCAACCTACGGATCATCGCCGAACTGGACGACGCCAACACTGCTGAGGCACTACAGAGCGCCACGAACGGCCAAGTGATCGCCGTTCGCTCGCACGACGTAATCGCCCGAGTCACCGCGCAGGCATCGCGCCAGCCGGGCCTTGCGGCCGTGACTCTCGACCTACTCGACTTCGATGGCGACGAAATCTACTTCCAGAGCGTCCCCGCTCTCGCCGGCAAAACCTACCGCGACGCCCTGCTTTCTTTCAACGGCGCATCGGTCATCGGTTTGGTTGACGACAAGGGCAGCGTTTCGCTGAACCCGTCGCAGACCACCAAGCTAACGGCGAACTCGAAGATAATCGCCATTGCCGAGGACGACGACAAAGTCATCTATTCGGGCGTACTGACCGTAAAAGCGCCAAAGGATTACAAGGCCGGGCCGGCCATCAAGCGCAAGCCAGAGCACCTGCTCTTCATCGGTTGGTCGACCATGGGTCGTTCGGTCTTGACCGAGCTAGCCGCCTACCTGCCAAAGGGTTCGACGGTTCACATCGTTGCCCAAAAGCGTTTCGTTGACGACGCGCTGTTCGCCGATCTCGACTTTGGTTCGCAGGTCAAGGTCACTCACGCCGCCGTCTCGGGCGACATCAACGAATTGATCGCCGCCAGCGCGGCTAAGAAGTACGACGAAATCATCGTCCTCGGTTACCGCAACGCGATCAGCGAGGCCGAGGCCGACGCTCAGACCATGCTGACCATGCTTCAGATGAACCAACTCTTTGATGTCGACGGTAATGGCGTTGAGCCGACCCGCCTTGTTGCCGAGATTCTTGACTCGCGCAAGGCCGAGCTCGCTCGAGTTGCCGCGGTTGACGATCTCGTGGTGAGCGACAACCTGGCCGCGCTGCTGATTTCGCAGGTCAGCGAGAATCCGGCACTTGCCCCGGTATTCGAAGACCTATTCGACGCCGATGGCGCGGCAATCAGCGTCAAGCCGATCGAGCACTACGTGCCCCTTGGCAAGAAGATCGCCTATGCGGAGCTAGTTGCCATCGCGGCGGCCCACGGTGAATCGGCAATCGGCTACCGCGTTGTTGCCGAATCGGCCAACGACTCATCAACAGGCGTTCGCCTCAACCCTTTCAAGACCACCGAATTCACGCCAGCAAAGGGCGACTCGCTGATCGTGATTGGCAACGTCGAGTAGTTCGCTACCTAATATTTACGACGACCGGCACGTGGTCGCTCGGGCCTTCGCCCTTTCGCTCATCACGCACAATCTCAGCGTCGGTGACGCGTTCGGCAAAGGCCTCTGACCCGAGAACGAAGTCGATGCGCATGCCTTCGTTGCGAGGGAACCTCAGCTGCTGGTAATCCCAGTAGGTGTAGCCGGTCGGAATTCGTTCGCGAACGACATCGCGCAGGCCAATCTGTTCGAAGGCCTCAAAAGCCTGGCGCTCGGGCACCGAAACATGAGTAGCGCCGGCGAAATCGTCGATGTTCCAAACGTCGGTGTCTAGGGGCGCGATGTTGAAATCACCCATCAGCGCGAGCGGCTGCTCTGGGTCGTATTCGAGCCACTCGGCGGTGTTCGCAGCCAGGCGATCGAGCCACTCGAGTTTGTAGGTGTAGTGCGGGTCTTCGAGCGTGCGGCCATTCGGTACGTAGAGGCTCCAGAGTCGCACACCATCGAAAGTCGCGCCGAGCGCGCGGGCTTCGAGCACGTCCTTGAATTCAGGCATTCCGGTGAAGCCGACTTCGACGTCCTCGGCTTCGATCTTGCTCGCGAAGGCAACGCCGTTCCACTGGTTTAGGCCGTGCATCGTGACCTTGTAGCCAATCGCCTCGAAAGCTTCGACGGGGAACTGGTCGGGCTTGCACTTGATCTCTTGCATCGCCAAGACGTCGAGGTTTGAGCGCTGCAGGTAGTCGGTCACGCGGCCAACGCGGGTGCGAATCGAGTTGACGTTCCAGGTTGCAATCTTCATTGTGTCCAAGGTTATCTTGCCGAAAGGCGCTTAAACTTGAGCCATGACCTTTTCTTCGCCCGCCAAACCACGCCTCGTTGAACTAATCAAGGAGCTGGCCGTTGTGCACGGCAAGGTCACTCTTTCGAGCGGCATCGAGGCCGACTACTACGTCGATCTGCGCCGCGCGACCTTGCACCACGAGGCCGCTCCGCTAATTGGTCAGGTCATGCTCGACCTCTTGGACGACGCTGGAGTCACCGACTTCGTAGCCATCGGTGGCCTGACCATGGGCGCCGACCCGGTTGCCACGGCGGTGCTGCACCAGGCAAATGCGCGCGGACGCAATATTGACGCGTTTGTGGTTCGCAAGGCGCCTAAGGGCCACGGAATGGGCCGTCAGGTCGAGGGCCCAGACGTCGCCGGCAAAAGGGTTGTTGTTGTCGAAGACACCTCAACCACCGGTGGTTCGCCACTGGCCGCCGCCGAGGCTCTCGAGCGTGCCGGCGCAATCATCGTCGCAGTCGCAACCGTTGTCGATCGCGACACCGGGGCTAAGAAGGTCATCGAGGACGCCGGTTACCGTTACCTAACAGCCGTCACCTTGGATGACCTAGAACTTCGCTAAATGCGCCAATTCGTTCTAGCCCAACTGGCTAACTTCGCGAGCATCGTCGGTGGGTCGATAACCTTTATCGCGCTTCCGTGGTTGTCGCTCGTGATCACAAAGTCGTCCACGGCCTCTGCTCTGGTTATCGCCTTCACAGCGATTCCAGTGATTCTGCTTTCGCCATTCATGGGTTCGATCATCGACAAATTTGGTCGGCGCAGGTCGGCGATCTGGTTTGAGCTGGGTCAAGGCATTTTGGTTGCTGCCGTGCCAGTGTTCAACGACGCGTTTGGCATCACGATTGTTTCGCTGGTCGTGCTTTCGGTAATCAAGAACATCTTCGGCCCGGGCAGCCAGGCGGCCAGAAAGTCGCTGGTGCCCGATGTCGCCGAGAAGGGTGGGCTCAGCCTCGATCGAGCAAACTCGATTCACGAGAGCGTCTTTGCAGCTGGCTTCGCGGTCGGCCCGGCAATCGCTGCCTTCCTGATCGCCAGCATCGATGTTTACGCAGCTTTTTGGGCTGCAGGTGTGGCGGCTCTGGTTTCGACCATCGCCATGGCGCTGATTCGGGTGACCGAGCGTCAGGAGCACGACCCGAACGAAGAAAAGGGCAACGTCTTTGTGTTTGCTCTCCAGGGCATCAAGACCCTTGGGCGAATCAGGGTGCTCGGGTTGGTCTTTGCCGGGTTCCTGATGCTTTCGGTGGTTTACATCCCAACCGAGATGGTTCTTCTTCCACGCTATTTCAACGAAATTCACGACCCACGCGGGCTCGGGATCCTGATCACCACCATGGCCGGCATGAGCATGGTCACTAGCCTCGCATTCGAGTGGCTGCACAAGCGCATCGGCTACGCCAACATCCTGCGGATTGCCATCGGTGGTGTCGCAGTTGCCATGCTGCCAATGTCGTTCCTACCGCCGCAGTGGCTGATGATCACTCTCGGAGCCATACTTGGCGCGGTGTGGGGTCCGATTTCTCCCCTACTTAACACCGTGATCCAGAAGTTGGTGGCGGCAAACCTGCGCGGACGCGTGTTCGCCTTAGAGATGATGATGTGGAACGTGGCGCCGCTTACATCGTTTATCGCCGTCGGCCTCTGTCTCGACGCCTTTGGGGTGCGTCCGGTTTATCTGGCTCTCGCCCTGCTCATGCTAGGCGCGGCAGCGATATTGCTGACTAGACCTCTACTAAAAGACCTCAAGGCCATCGAAGGCAAAACATAACAAAAGCGTAAAGGTAGTGTGTAACCGCTTCCTGAAACCGCTTTCTCGGGTAACTTTGAACTCATACGGGCCACGTTGCTCGTTTGAAACCCTTCGAAAGGCACCTGATGAAGTTCTCACTAAAGCGCATTCTCGCCACAATTGGCGCAGTAGCCCTAACTTTCGCCGGCCTCGCAGCAGCGAGCAGCCCGGCCACCGCCGCACCGGCTCCATACAAGGGTGCGTACATCACACTTCTAACCCCAACGCTAGATGAGACCAACACCAGCGAAGCTGCGATGAACCAGGCCATGGCCAACACTTGGATCGATGCCACTTGGTTCGCCACTGGCCTCAAGTACCAGCGTTCATTCGCACCGGTTGGTTCAACCGTTGTCTTCACCTACCACGTAGCTGACAAAGACGGCAATGCGCTACCTGGCCAGTCGATTACCCTGCGCATCAACAAGCAGTACTCGACCTCACAGGCTGCAGTAACTGTTGATGGTCAGAACGCTAAGCCAGGCACCGCATCGGCCGACGGCCTTCGCGTCGCTCACATCACCGACGCCAACGGAAACGTTTCGTTCACCGTGATCAACAAGGACGCACCCGGAACCGTTGAGCACGAGCCAGCCAGCTTCACCGACGCCCCAGTCATCTCGGTCGACGGTCTAGACGACATTCACTGCCAGGTATTGCCTTACATCACTGGCGCTCAGGAGAAAGACGACCACACGGTCATCTCTGAGATTCACTACTACGACCCAACCTCGAGCGACCCAGCGCCGGTAACCAACCCGACCATTCGCCAGACCCTGCCTGTGCTGAACGATACCAACTCGATTCACCGCGCAGACCTAGAGAACCTATTCAGCGTTCAGAACAACTGGTACCCAAGTGGAATCGGCGTTCGTCAGGCCTACCTACCTACCGGTAGCAGAAATACCCTGGCCTACCACGTAACCGACGACAACGGCAAGCCACTGCGCAACGCAACGGTTACCGTGCACGTGAACAAGGCGAACTCTTCGTCGAACGCAAAGATGACCAACGGAACCACACCAACCGACGCGACCAAGAACAACGGAAACGTCGCAGGCAGCCAGGACCAAGCAATTTGGACAGGCACCACCGACGGCTTCGGTAACGTGTTCTTCGACATGCACAACACCGACACCGTTGGGGAGGCAGCTCCGGCGAGCCTTACCGCTGCAGTACCGACCACTGGTGGCGTCTTCAGCCAGATTTACCCAGAGGTAACCGCGGGTGCAGACCACGCCGACATGACCGAGTTCCACTTCTTCGGAACCTTCAAGGCACCGACTCGCAGCGTTGCAGCTTCGATCAGCGGCACCGCCAAGGTTGGCAAGACGCTAACCGCTAAGAAGGGCACCTGGGCCGGAACCGCTACGATTGCCTACACCTACAAGTGGTACCGCTGCTCTGTAGTTGGCAAGACCGTAACCACCGCTGCACCGGCCTCTTCGGCAAAGTGCAGTGCTATCACCGGTAAGACGCTCCCAACCTACAAGCTAGTTGCTGCTGACAAGGGCAAGTTTGTTCGAGTCCTTGTTACCGCCACCAACCCTGCCGGAACTGGCCTGTCGTTGAGCAAGTCAACGGCAACCAAGATCGGCTAACAAACCAAGTTACTCGAGGGTGGGATTCGAAAGAATCTCACCCTTGAGTGTTTGTAAAGGAAAACATGTTTCGCAAAGTTTTAGCAGCAATGGCGGTAATCGGTTTTCTGTTTGCCGGGCAATCGGCAAGTTCCGCTGTAGCGCCTAAGGTCGTCACCGCTCCGAGCATCAACAAGTTTGCGACCGTGGGCACGACAGTCAAGCTGATTCACGCCAAGTTCAGCCCGACTGGCAAGATCACAACCGCCTGGTACTACAACGGCAAGGTCATTGCGGGCGCTACCGGTAACAGCTACAAAATCTCCTCAAAGCAGGCCACTGGCACGCTCCAGGTTAAAGAGACAGCCAAGATCAGCGGTAAGACTCTAACCACGCTCTCGAACAAGATCTCCGTAGGAAAACTTTATGTAGTTGGCGCACCTACAATTGCCTACACCGACGGCACCCAGACGGCCATAAAGGCCACCTTGCCAACGCAGGTTTTACCAGCGCCTTCCGCGATTAAATATCAGTGGCTTCGCAACGGCTTTGATCTGCCTAGCGAGACCACCGACACCCACACGGTCGCCACCTCAGACAAGGGTGCTTATGTGAGCGTGAAAATCACCTACACCTCACCAAAGGGCTACCTATCGAAGGATCTAACCTCGGCAACCTTGCAACCTGCCGCTCTTTCACGCTCATACGCCCAAGTTTGGTCGGATGAATTCAACGGCGTTGCCGGTGACTCACCAGACGCCGCCTTTTGGACAGCTCAAAACGGCGATGGCACAGCCGTTGGCAACCGCGGTTGGGGCAATAACGAGCTTGAGTATTACAAGAGCGAACTTTCGACCACAGACGGCAACGGAAGCCTTGTCGTGCAGGCCACAACCACCGGAGCCGCCGACCAGCACTGCTACTACGGCCCTTGCTCTTGGTTCTCTAGCAAATACATCACCAAGGGCAAGCTCGGCTTCAAGTACGGCCGCATGGAGGCACGCATCAAGGGTGCCGGCGGCGCTGGCACCTGGAACGCCTTCTGGGCCCTAGGCGCAAATGATTCGACCACCCTCTGGCCTTCATGTGGTGAAATCGACTACACCGAATTGATCGGTCGCTCACCCAACGACGTCCTGGGCTACTCACACGGTCCAATCTCTCGTGGTACCGGCCGTGGAAGCACCACGACACTCACAAGCGACTGGTCGACCGGCTACCACACCTATGCTGTGGACTGGCTGCCAGACCAGTTGGTTTGGTACGTCGACGGCGTTCAATACGCCACTGTAGACAAGTACGACAACGACTGGAAGTACGACCACGAGTTCTACCTGATCTTCAACCTCGCAATGGGCGGCAATCTCGGTGGCGATGTTGACCCGACCCTGAATTCGACGAGCATGAAGATCGACTGGGTTCGATTCTCAACCATCAACGGAGTCGGCGAGGTTTTCACCCACTAGGCCTAATAACGCCTTTCGATACTGGCTCGCTAAAGACTAAAGGTCCAGCCTTTCGGCGGTCGGCCTTTGTCATTGCTTGAAACTACTAACCCTTTACAGCGCCGTCCATTACACCCGAGACCAGGCGTTTTCCGACAAACACGAACAGCAAGAGCAGCGGTGCAGTTGCCATGAAGGCACCACCGAGGTTCAACGAGTAGTCGATTACATAAGCTGCCTTTAGCTGAGGCAAGGCAGCTTGCACGGTCCAGCTGCCAGGGCTCTGAAGAACCAGGACAGGCCACAGGAAGTCGTTCCACGAGGCCAAGAAGCTAAACAGACCGAGAACGAAACCGCTCTGTCGGATGATTGGCAGCACGATGCTCCAGTAGATTTTTAGCACACCGGCACCGTCGATGCTGGCTGCTTCTAGAAGCTCGTTTGGCACCTGGGCGTCGACGACCTGCCGCATCCAGAACACACCAAAAGCTGTAACCAGCGCCGGCACAATAAGCGCTAGTAGCGTGTCGAGCCAGCCGGCTTCCGACACCATCATGAACAACTTGATGATTCCCAACTGGCTTGGCAGCATCATTGTTCCAATAACGAACAAGATCAAGAACTTGCTACCGCGAAAATTCAGCTTGGCAAAAGCGAAGCCTGCGAGGGCCGAGAAGAACACCTGAGCAACTGCAACGGTTAAACCAACGATAGTGGTGTTCAACAGCGCCGTGTTGAATGGGACGACTTCGTAGACGTGTTGGATCACCGTGAAGAAGCGGCCACCAGGAATCAAAACGGGCGTCGGGCTCGAAATGGCATCTGATGTCTGCGAAGCAACAACGAACATCCAGTAGAACGGGAACACCGATACCAAGGCGACTAATGTCAGCGTGATGTAGCCAAAAAGTGACACGCGTTGCCACTTCGGCTTGCGGCGTCTGGTAACTGTTGCGCTAGTCACTATTTGTCCTCGCTCGCTACTCGGCGGGTAACAACGAAGTTAATCAACGAGATAATCAAAACGATTATTGTGATCAGGATTCCGATTGTGGCACCGTAACCGTACCTAGCGTTGATAAAGCTTTCGTTGTAGAGGTACATGGTCAGTGTGCTCAACTGGTGCGAAGAACCACCGCCATTGTCTCCAGCAAGCGTTAGTGGCTCAGCGTATACCTGAAGGCCACCGATGGTTCCAACGATAAGCACGAACGTAATGGTGTTCTTAAGGCCCGGAAGTGTCACGTTGGTGAACTGCTTCCATGCGCCGGCACCGTCCAGTGAGGCCGATTCGTACAGCTCGTCGGGAATCGCCAACATGGAAGCTAAGAAGATCAGCGAGTTGTAACCTACCCAGCGCCAGGTGATCATCGTGGCAACCGCAACGTGCGAAGCGAATGAGTTCTCAATGAAGTCAATGTGTTCTAATCCAAAGAATCCGATAGCCGTGTTGATCATTCCGAAGTCGCGACCAAATAGTTGACCGAAAATAATCGCGACCGCAATCACCGAGGTGATGTTTGGCACAAGAAGGATGGTTCTCCAGAAGGTTTTGCCTCGCAAGAATCGGCTGCGGAGGATTGCGGCGAAGCCAATTGCCATAATCATCTGCGGGAAGGTCGATAGCGCCCAGATCTCGAAGGTGTTACCCAGGGAGATCCAGAAGGTTTCATCGGCCAAGATGTCCTTGAAGTTATCTAACCCAACCCAGCTCCACGTCTGTTCGAGCGATAGAGGGTCGTACTTGTAGAAAGCCAGCTGCGTAGAGAAGACGACTGGGAAGAGACCAAAGATCAAGAACATCGCAATGAACGGGGCAATGAAGACGTAAGCCCACTTGCCGTTCAACGAGGCTACGCCCGAACCCGGTTTGCTAGGTTTTCTCTTCTTCTGTTTCCAAGGAGAAGGAGCCGCCTTCTGGCGACTCCTTCCCTTGACTGCTAGGTCGGCCATGGGTTACTTGGTGGCCTTATCTAGATCGATCATGACCTGTATCTGCGACTGCAAAGACTTTTGTTTCTTTGCGGAAACACGGCCGAGGCCGGCTCCGATCGCCTGGTCGATTGCTCGCTGAAGCTTGCCTTCGAAGATTGGCTTCAGCTTCTGGATACCGGTTAGGTAGATGCTTCCAACCGGAGCGTTGCTGAAGAACGGGTCTTTGAAGCCGGTTAGGGAAGGGTCGTTGTAGATCGACTTGGTCGATGGGAACAGGCCGTAGGTCTTGAACACCGTTAGCTGCTGCTGAGGAGCTAGGTACCAGTTGATGAAGTCCCAGGCCTCTTGTGTGTGTGCCGACCACTTAGGAATTGTCAGCTGGGTTCCACCCTGGTTACCTCCACCACCGGGAAGCGAAGCAATGTTCCACTTTCCCTTTGTGGTAGGGGCTTGACCCTTGATGTAGTCCATCATCCAGGCCGGAGCCAAGATGGTGGCGAAGGTTCCCTTGGTCATACCGACGTTCCAGTCGGAGGTGTACTGACCGATTCGAGTGCCGATGCCGGCGTTGTCAGCGGCGATCGTGCGGTCCCATGCCTTGAGGATGTTCGGGTTTAGAACCCAACCCTTTTTGAACATCGGCTTCTTGGTCTTCGGGTCGATCTTCTGAGCCTTGGTCTTCGGGTCGTAGACCGGAGCCATGCCCTGAACCTTGTAGACAAGCTTGCCGGCGTCGGTGCCGTTGTTCTCGTAGTACTTGTAGGTTCCCTGGTTCATGCTGGCAGCGTAAATGGTTCCTACGTTGTCGATAAAGCCAACGCCTTTCTTTTTGTCGGCTTTCGAAACCTTGGTCATGTACTTCTTGCCAACTTCGATGAATTTGTCCCAGGTTGGCCAGAGAGCGCTCACCTTGGCACGGTCGGTTGGTAGGCCGGCCTTCTTGAATAGGTCGGTGCGGTAGGCAACCTCGAGGCCACCGACGTCGGTTGGAATACCGATAACCGAGTCGTTGTAGCCAGTTCCCTGAGCCCAGCGCCAGGCTAGGTAGTTGTTCTTGATGTCGTTTGCGCTGAGTCCTTCTGCGATGTTCGATGAGCTAGCTACAAGGTCATGCGCGTTTGCGTTAGCCGACGAAGTACTGAGTGTGCGCATGTCGGTGAAACACTGAGGGTATGCACGCCAGTAACCGGAGTAAGAAACCTCTACGGCCGCGATGTCCGGTGGGTTGCCGATTCGGTGGCTCTGCACGTATGCCGAGCACGAAGTGGTGAGGTTGGTCATCGAAGGGTCTAGGTCGGCCTTCTTCAGGGCGATCGTTACTTCTGGGTGAATGACCTTGTATGCGCGAAGGAGGGCTGGCTCGATAACGTCACCGAAGGTCCAGATACTCAGGGTCACGGCTGGGGCAGTTGCCTTAGCTGGTGCTGCTACTAGGAGGCCTGCGCCAACTGTCGCTATCATTGCTACACCGGCGAGTGATCGGGTGAATTTGTTTTTAGACATCTTATTCTCCTAGTGCTGGCCTGATTGTTACCAAACTGTGGCTTGCGGTGAAACCGATTTCACAGACTCTTAGTAAACTAAGAAAGCGGTTTCATTGCAACTTCAAACAGCGTTTTAGCAATGTTTGTTATCAAAGTGTGATTATCGATACAGGAGAAAAATGAAGGCCAAGAGAGTTCTCGCAATGGCGGTAACCGCCATGACTGCTGCAGTTTGCATTGGCGCTTCTGTTCAGGCACCCGCAACGGCTGCCACCAAATACAAGCTTCTCTGGAGCCAAGAGTTCAACAACACCAAGGTTTCTCGCCCAGACCCGAAGGTTTGGGACTACGACCTGACAGACGGCTACGGCTGGGGCAACTCCGAGCAGGAGTACTACACCAACTACACGAGCAACGTAAAAATCGACGGCAAGGGTCATCTTGTGATCAATGCCTTGCGTTTGAGCGAGACCAGCCCAATTCTCGACCATTGCTTCGCTTGCACCTACACGAGCGCAAGGCTCAAGACTGCAAAGCTGCTCGGATTCCGATACGGACGCATGATCGCGCGAATGAAGCTTCCGACCGATACCGGCACCTGGCCAGCGTTCTGGATGCTCGGCGCTTCGCTCGCAAATGGCGGCACCTGGCCGGAGTCCGGCGAACTCGACATCGTCGAAACTCGTGGTTCGGCACCTAACGTGGTTCACGGCACCGTGCACGGCCCTGGTTACTCAGGCGGCAACGGTAGAGGCTCGACTTTTTACGCACCAAACCCTGTTTCGAACGGCTACCACACTTACGGAGTCGACTGGCTACCGAACAAGATCGTTTGGACTTTCGACGGCCAGCCTTATTTCACAATGACCCCTGCAGACACCGGCGGCAACCGCTATGTCTTCAACCAAGAGTTCTTCTTAATCCTCAACCTGGCCATGGGTGGCGAGTTCCCCGGCGACACCGATCCAGCCGTCAAGTCGGCCACACTCAACGTGGACTGGATCCGCTACTACTCAATCAACGGCCAAGGCAAGGTCTTTAAGCACTAATAACGATTAGGTAAAGAAAGCGGTTTCTTGTGGCTTTCCTTAAAATCCTGCGGATACCATAAACCTTGTGAAATCGGTTTCACGTTCACGTGGTAACCGATGACACAAAGTCGAATCTTTCGAGATGAAGGGTGACGGGCTTGGGTGTTGTCGCACAACGACACCCAGGCCCCGAATCCCTCGAGGCTAGACTTACACAAATTTAGAAAGACGAATCGGTGAGCAACTTTCCTGAAGACTTCAAATGGGGCGCGGCTACGGCTAGCTACCAAATCGAAGGTGGCACCGAACTAGACGGCCGCGGCGTTTCAATCTGGGACACCTTCGCGGCAACGCCAGGCAAAGTCGTAAACCAAGAAAACGGCAGCGTAGCCTGCGACCACTATCACCGCTACGCCGGCGACTTCGCGCTGATGCGCGACCTAGGCATTCAAAACTACCGCTTCTCATTCGCTTGGCCGAGACTGTTCCCAAACGGCGACGCCGTTCGCGAAGACCGCGGCTTCGCCTTCTACGATCGCCTAATCGATTCGATGCTCGAGCATGGCATTGAACCAATGGCAACCGCTTACCACTGGGATCTCCCGCAGACTCTGCAAGACAAAGACGGCTGGGCAAACCGCGACACCGCCTACCGCCTTGCCGACTACACCGCGGCTTTGGTTGAGGCCTATGGCGACAGAGTCACGACCTGGCTGACCCTGAATGAGCCTTGGTGCTTCACCTGGCTCGGCTACGGCAATGGCGTTCACGCGCCAGGGGTCCAGAACACCGACCACGCCATCGCAGCCGCCCACCACAGCTCGCTGGCCCACGGTCTTGCCTCGCGCGCAATGAAGGCCGTGAACCCGAACATTCGCACCGGTATCGCGCTGAACATGACCAACTACCGTCTCGAAGACCCAACCGACCCCGACCTAGCGGCTCTCGGCGGCCTGCTTGATTCTCACATCAACCGCTGGTGGCTCGACGGCATTACCAAGGGTGCGTACCCACAGAACCTGGTCGAGCTCTACGGCGATCGCCTAGCGAAGCACGTGCACGAGGGCGACATGAGCATAGTGAAGGTTCAGACCGACCTAGTCGGAATCAACTACTACTCAGACTCTTTCGTTGGTTTGCCAAGGCCAGAAGACAAGCCGATGAGCGAGGGCGGGCTGTTCCCGTTCCCTCAGCGCTCCAACGGCACCTCACCCGGCCCGCACACCGACATGGGTTGGCCAATCACTCCAGAGGGCCTTCACGACCTACCGCTTAGAATTGCCCGCGACTGGCCAGAGATCAAAGAGCTCGCAGTCACCGAAAACGGCGCCGCCTACCCTGAGGGCCCAGACGAAAACGGCGACGTCGTAGACAACCGTCGAGTCGAATACCTGACCAACCACATCGAGGCTCTCGGTCGAGCTATCGCTGAAGGCGCACCCGTGAAAGGATATTTCGCGTGGTCTTTCATGGACAATTACGAGTGGGCTGAAGGCTATGCCAAGCGATTCGGAATCGTCCACGTCGACTTCGATACCCAGGTGCGAACACCAAAGGATTCCGCCAAGGCTTATGCGTCTATAATCGCTACGCGGGGGGATTTCTCTTCACTCATCAAGTCATAACGCACGGGAGGTTCCACATGACACCAAGGCCACGTGCAACATACTCGATGATTGCGAAAGAAGCAGGCGTTTCAGAAGCAACCGTTTCACGAGTTCTCAACGGTGACTCAAGAGTCGACGGAGACCGCGCAAAGAGCGTACTAGATGTCGTCGAGCGCCTCGGCTACCGAAAGCACCGCGCAGCCACTGCCCTCGCCTCTGGCAGAACGAACCTAATCGCAGTGGTAATCGACAACGACCTGTCGATCTTCTCCGACCCTTTCTGGGGAACGGTCACCTCCGGAATCAGCCGCGTGCTGATGGAGAACGAACTTCAAACCCTCCTGCTCGTCACCTCGGTCTCTTCGATCGACGGCCCAGTTGCTCACTACCTGCAAGCCGGTGAGGTCGACGGCGCAATCTTCTTCCAGCTTCACAAGGACGCGCTGGTGCGCAAGCTCGCCAAGACCGGCCTACCAATCGTCATCGCCGGCAGCCCGCACGCTGCCACCGACTTCGTCTTTGTCGACACCGACAACTTCGGCGGCGGCCACGCTGCCACCAAGCACCTGGTCAACCGCGGTTGCAAGAAGGTGGCAATCATCACCGGAGACATCGAGACCGTTGCCGGCCACCAGCGCCTAGACGGTTACCACCAGGCCTACAGAGAGCTCGGACGCGTTCCAGCCAAAGCACTAACCGCTTACGGTGACTACTCCTACGAGAGCGGAAAGCGCGAAATGGCTCGCCTGCTCGCAGATCAGTCAGACATCGATGGCGTATTCGCTTGCAACGACCTCATGGCCCTCGGTGCAATAGCGGCGATCGAAGAGCGCGGGCTAACCGTGCCAAACGACGTTGCGGTAATCGGCTTTGACGATAGCGTAGTTGCCCAAACCTCAAGACCTGGCCTGACTTCGGTTCGCCAAGACATCGTCGCCCTGGGCGAGGCAGCAGCAGAGCTTATGATCGCCCAGCTTCGCAATGAGCCGGTCGAACCACGGATCTTGCCAACGCAACTTGTGATTCGCGCGTCCGCCTAAAAAATTTTGAGTTAAAGAAATCGGCCCCCAGCAAAAGCCGGGGGCCGATTCTTGTTGCTTAGGTTACTTGGTTGCCTTAGCAGCAGTCGACTTGCTTAGCGACATTGCAGAACCTGCGCTGTTTCTAGCGGTGACTAGCACGCGTAGGTACTTGCCAACATCGGCGGTTACCACCTTGTGGCTAGCGGTGGTTGCACCAGCGATTACCGAGCACTTGGCTGCGGCTGCTGGAGCTGCTGTGCCAGCGGTCTTTGCGACCACGGTGCAGCGGTACCACTTGTAGCTGTAGGTTGCGGTGCTTCCGTTGTAGCTACCCTTGCCAGCGGTAAGACTCTTACCAACCTTGGCGGTACCTGCAACGGTTGCTGCTACGCGAACCGACGGCTTGGTAACTGCAGCCGGGAGGGCTGGGGTTACTCCGCCGTTGAAGGCTACGTCATCGATTGCGTAGTTCTGGCCACCGACTGCAATTGCTGCCGCACCGGTGTAGCTCGGAACATCTCCACTGTTTACGAAGTCAGGGAAGATTACTACCTTCTGGTAGGTCTTCGCTGCGTCGTATCCGCGAGCGTTTGCCATGTCGAAGCTTAGGCGGTTCCAACCTGGTGAAACCTCTAGCGCTGCGTTAGCGGTCGAGTTGTCGGTTGCAACCAGCTGTAGCTGTGCAGGGCTCTTCACGGTGTCTGGTGAGAAGAAGTTCATGGTTACAGTGCCTGCAACCTTGATGTGACCAGCGGTACCGTCGTAGAGGTTTACACCTGCCCATGGCTGACCGGCCTTCGAGATCTGAAGAACCTTGCCGCCGTTGCCGCCGGCAGGTGCGTCAGCCTGAGTGGTGATTGCACCTTCGAATGCACACGCCCAGTGGCCATCTGCAGGGCAACCGCCAACGGCTAGTAGGCCGTCCACGTTACCGTTTTCGAATGATAGAACCTTCGAAGTTGCGTTGACTGGAGCAGAAGCACCAATAGCTGGAGTTACTCCACCATTGAATGCAACGTCGTCGATAGCGTAGTTCTGGTTGTTCACGGCTGCAGCAGCGGCGCCAGCATAGCTAGGGACGTCTCCACCGTTGACGAAGTCTGGGAAGACAACGAGCTTCTGGTAGGTCTTTCCTGAGTCGTAACCCTGAGCAGCAGACATGTCTACGCTGACGTGGTTCCAACCTGGTGAAACTTCAACGGCTGCGTTAGCGGCGCCGCCTTCGTTTGCAACGAGCTGGATTTGCACTGGGGTGTGAACGGTCTCTGGCGAGTAAACATTCATCGTGACTAAGCCTCTAATGTTGGTGTC
>WLPL01000014.1 GCA_009698805.1 Actinomycetota bacterium
AATCGATCCCATGAAAGTGCCAACGTAACTTCCTCTACCGCCCATCAAAGAAGTGCCACCCAGTACAACGGCAGTGATGCCGGTCAAGGTATAGGTAACTCCCTGAGAAGCGTCTCCGATTCCGAGCTGAACCATCAAGAGCAGCGCTCCGAAGAAGACAAAGATTGATGACACAACGTAGGCACCCAAAACCGTGCGGGTGGTTTGCACGCCTACCTTGCGGGCGGCCTCTTCGTTTGAGCCAACGGCACGAAGCTTCCAGCCCCAGCGCGACTTTCTCAGCAAAAACTCCATCGCGGCGGTGACCAAAATTAATGCCAGGAATACGTATGGAATCGGCCCGATCGTCGCATTCAAGGAATCCGAGATGGTTTGGCTTATGAAGCCTCCCGGCTCTGGGCGGAGGATGAACGCAAAGCCGCCTATAGCTATATAAGTGGTCAGGGTAGCCGCGATCGCTGTGAACTTGGCAAACCGGATCAATGAACCGTTTAGAAGGCCGACTATGGCTGCAACAACGCCCATAGTGACGACACCCAGCACAATAGCGGTGACCGGGGCATCGTCATTGACGAAGAATGAAGCGATGACTACCAAGAAGCCAGCTAACGGGCCGGTTGAAAGGTCGATGCCGCCCGTCATCATTACGGTTGTTTGGCCAATCGCGACAAATCCAAGTGCGCTGGCCAAGAGCAGAATCGAACTTATGTTGAAGTTTCCGAGGTAGGTACTGCTTCTTGTGATGATTAACCCTGCGAGGGCAACCATTACAACAGCGAGCATGGCTGTAGGCGCGTAATCACCCTTCAGGAATACGCGGAACTTTTCGCGGAAAGTCTCGTTGCCGAGGTTCTGCTCACGCATTTCGCGTTCGATACGAATGACCTTCGCCGTCGAGGTGACAGCTGCCTTGATCATTGCCTCTTCGCGGTTTTCGCTACCGCGTAGGGTCTCAACAACTTGCCCACGAGAAAGCACGTAGACGGTGTCGCACAAGCCTTCAAGCTCTTTTGCGTCTGAAGACGCGACCACTACCGGGACCCCGTCTGAGGAGGCTTGACGAAGGATATCGTAGAGCTCCGAGCGCGAACCTACGTCGACACCTTGAGTCGGTTCATCGGCAAGTATCACCAGTGGATTCGAAAGTAGAGCGCGCGCCATTACAACTTTTTGTTGGTTGCCACCCGAGAGTGCAGATACTGGCGCTTCGAGTCCGGGGGCCTTTATTGAAAGATTAGTAAGAGTCTCATGGACGTCGGAAACCTCTTTTTTGCGATTCAGCAAGCCAAGGCTTCGGAACTTCTTCAGCGAAGCCAGGGCCGAGTTCTCGCGAACTGACATGCGCATCATCACGCCTTCACGTTGGCGATCAGCAGGCATGAGAGCCGCCTTGCCGTTTAGTTCCCTCGAGGTTTTAGTCTCACCATTGATCTCGATGTTCCCAGTAAATTCCGTTTGCCCGGCGAGGGCCTTTAGTAACTGCGACTGCCCATTGCCGACAATGCCTGCGATACCAATAATTTGCCCTGGAAATGCTTCTAGGTTGATATCGGTGAAGCCTTCGCCCGACAGACCCGTAACGACCAGGTTTGGCTTTGCCCCGGCTGTCTTGGTGTTCTTGGCAGGGAAAGCAGATTTGAGCTCACGCCCGATAATCTGTGCCAAGAGTTCTGCATCAGAGATTTTGTCAATATCGGATGTCGCCATCAAATGTCCGTCGCGAAGCACCGTCACTATGTTCGCCAGGTCGCGAACTTCGGCTAGTCGGTGAGTGATGTAAATGACCGCGGTTCCCTTTTCAATTTCTTTTGAAATGAGCTTGAACAAGAGCTCTACCGAATCTTGGCCGAGGGCTGCGGTGGGTTCGTCTAGAACCAAAATCTTTGGCGATGTCGCAAGTGCCTTTGCGATTTCTAGCAAGTGCTTCTGGGCAATTGTCAGGTCTTCGACACGAAGTTTTAGGGAAATCTTTAGCCCGACGCGGGCGAGTAGTTCTTCACCAACAGCCTCGCCTGGGCGCCCCTGAAAGATCGAGCTTGGCAGAGCGACTTGCAAGTTCTCTAGGACGGTCAGATCCTTCAAGACGGCAGGGTGCTGGTGCACGATAGCAATACCCAGACTGCTTGCTAGTGCGGGAGTTAGTGATGCGTAGCGAGTACCGTTTACCAGCACGTCACCGGCTGATGGTGCGACAGTGCCGGAGGCGACATTGATCAGGGTCGACTTGCCTGCGCCGTTTTCACCGAGTAGTGCGTGCACCTCGCCAGCGTTGATCTCCAGGCTCACATCGGTTAGCGCAGCTACACCCGAGTAGTTCTTTGAGATTCCTCGTAGTTCCATGACTAAGGTCTTGGATGAACTCTGGGCCACTTTGTTTCTCCTATTATTTGTTCGTATTTGAAGATGCTCTGGGCCGGCCTATTTCTAAGCCGACCCAGAGCAACCTTGAATCTATTTCTTTACTAGTGGAGCAGTGCCTCTTGGTCCTTACCGCTCATCTGAGCAGAGAGGAAGGTCCAGTCGTTGATCTGACGGTCACACTGTACGCCCTGAGGCTTGTTGGTGGTCGAGTCTTCAAAGATTGGGGCAGCGAACTTAGTTGCCGTTGGAACAGTTCCGCCAGTTGCGCGAGCAACAGCCTGCTGAACCGCTAGACGAACGTGGTCGTTACCAGTCGCTATAGTCATCAACTTGAAGTCTGGGTTAGCCTTCACGTTGTCCTGGAAGAAGCAACCAAGGATGTTTCCATCCGAAGTGGCTAGTGCCGGGATTGAACGGCCGCTCTTCTTGAACTCACCAAGCGAAGAAACCATCACTGGGCCGAAGTCTGAGAAGATGACGTCAATCTTTGGGAACTTAGCGATTGCGGCGGTTAGAACCTTCTGGGTTAGTGCAGCGTCCCAGTTGGTTACTTCGAATGGCTGCTCACCTAGGTACTTGTAAGCGCCGGTTCCGTCGCCAAGTACTGATTCGAAGCCTGTGCGCTCGTCTACGCCCTGGCTGTTTCCAGCTGGACCCGACAAGAACAAGATGTTCGCACCGTTAGGGAAGTTCTTCTTGGTCCAGTTACCCCAGTTCTTACCGTCGGTAACAAAGTCACCTGGGATAAAGATGGTGTAGTCCTCGCCTGCCATACCTGATGGGTCAACGCGGTAAGGGATTGTTACTACGCCGGCCTTGAAAGCAGCACGGAGCGTTGGCAACATTGCTTTACCAGCGTCTGGGAATACAACTAGAGCCTTAACACCCTTGGCAACCATGCCGCGGATGTCAGAGATTGCCTTAGTTACGTTGCCCTGACCGTCAGCATAAAGTAGCTCGGTAACGCTTGAGCACTTTGCTACTTCATCACGCGCAGATGCAGTTGTTACAAGGCGCCAGTTGTTTCCACCGAAACCATCGGTTAGACCCATGGTGATCTTGTTTGGACCACACCATGACGGGCGACCTGATGTGTTTGTATCATTCGCTGCACCGGCACAGCCAGTCAACAACATAGATGTTACAGCCGCGGCGGCTAGTGCCACAGCGATTTTGCGACGACGAATCATCTTTGTTTCCTCCATCTAACTGCGTGACATTGCTGCCGCGCATCTTTTTACCTCTAAGCCGAAGGCAAAGAAGCTTGGTTCTGCCCGTCCCTTGTGAAGACAGGAAGTTTGCGAAGGATCGACCTCAACCGAGACCAATCGACCGTGTAGATAGCGACACCGATTGCCAGTGCAGCTGCTTGAACAAGAGTCCTCAAGGCAAAGCTCACACCGAGCGCTAGGACGAATTGATCAAGCTGAGAAAGAAATACTGCAGCAATCACCGTGGCGGTTGGCAGACCTCGCCCACCTAGAAGCGAAGTACCTCCCAGCACAACGACTGCGACTGAGGGGAGCAGGTAGGCATCTCCCATAAAACCATTCGGCTCCGAAATAACCCCGGCGATCAATATGCCGGCCAATGTGTAGAGCAACTGAGCAGCGACATACGCGAGCCCTTGGTGGGTTCTTACTCGCAAACCCGAGATGCTAGCAACCGTTGGGCTAGCGCCGATCGATTCGAACCGGCGTCCGGTCACGGTTTTGCGGAGGAAGAATACGACAACCAAGAGGGTGGCAACGGCAAAACAGACGGCGTTTGGCACTCCAAGAATCTGGCCCGTAACAACGTCTTGCAGGTGAGAGGTGGTGCGACGTGGAATGCCCTGGGAAATCGCCATCACTAGACCGTATAGCAGTGAGTTTGTGCCGAGGGTGGCAATGATTGGGTTCAACTTCAGGTAGCCGACCAGGAATCCGTTCAGCAAACCGATTGCCAGCGAGGCACCAACAGCGATAAACAGGGCTGGGATCAGCTTTGTGTTGTCGCCCGTCGGGTAAACAGTGACTATGACAGCTGCCAGCGAGACAGCACCCGAAACGGAAAGATCGATTCCCGCTTGTTGGATAACTAGCATCTGACCAAGCCCGACAATTGCAAGTATCGATGCGTAGGGGAGCATGCTGTGCAATGGGCCAAAGGCGACGCTGGTTGGGGCAACGGCCGCGCTAAGAGCAAACAAAATGACGGTCGAAACCAAGACGGTCAAAAGCCCCTTGGAAACGTGAAGGCGCGAGCTCTTAGCGAGGGTGGCGGCACTTCTAAAAGCCATTTGTTCTCCTTGGTGGGTCTTTCGTGAAAATGTTAACCACCGTGTTGAGTCCAACTTTATGAAACGCCAACAGCGTTTAGAACCACTTACGATAACGATTAAGCGACATTTCTGTGAACGAAACGTTCTCGGTTGTTGCCTAAGACAGTCTTTTAGGTGAATTCTCGGTGCTGCTTCTCCTCTGTAACCCCTTGTTTTTAGGCGTTTTTGCGACGTTCGCAGCAACCCTGGTGGCACATTGGGGTGGCTGGATTCGAGGTCAAACAATTCTCTTGAAATCTGCATTTCCCTGATCAAAATTAACCAGGAATTTGTTGGTAATGTTCAACTCAAGTGAACACCACTGCTGAAACGGAGATATTCGAAATGAGTACAACAAACGGTCGCCGCGCTCTGATCGTCGGAGTGACCGGCATTTCTGGTCAGGTAATCGCGAAACAACTAGTCAAGGATGGCTGGGATGTTTTCGGGCTGTCACGACGCACTGAAGGTCTTCCGGCCGGAGTGCAGCACATCCAAGCAGACCTTCTCGACGCCGAAGGCGTCAAGGTCGCGCTAGCTGGTTTGAAGCCAGAAATTGTCTTCATGACTGCCTGGATCAAAAAGGACTCTGAGGCAGAGAACATCGAGGTCAACGGTGCCACGATTCGAAACCTTCTCGCCGCCCTCGAGCCAGATGGTGGAGTCCGTCACGTTGCACTTCAGACCGGGCTCAAGCATTACCTTGGCCCATTCGACAACTACGCCAACGCCGTGATGGCCGAGACGCCATTCCACGAAGACGAGCCTCGTCTCGACGTACCAAACTTCTATTACACCCAAGAGGACGAACTCTTTTCTGCCGCTAAGCGACAGGGCTTCACCTGGAGCGTGCACCGTTCGCACACCATCTTTGGTTTTGCGGTCGACAACGCCATGAACATGGTGCTCACGCTTTCGGTTTACGCCGAAATCCAGAAAGCTCTCGGAAAACCATTCATTTTCCCTGGTTCCACTCAGGCTTGGAACGGCGTTGTTGATGTCACGGACGCCGATCTCCTCGGAGAACAATTGGTTTGGGCCTCGACGAACAAAGCCGGTGAAAACCAGGCCTTCAACATTGCCAACGGAGACACCTTCCGCTGGCGCTGGCTATGGCCTCAAATTGCCCAGCATTTCGGCGTGGCTTTTGAGGGGCCAAAGGCCGAGCACTTCCAGCCGCTCGAGGAACAGATGAAAGACACTGCGGGGGTTTGGGAAGACATAGCTAAAAAGCACGGTCTGGCGGTTAGTGATGTGACCAAGTTGGCATCATGGTGGCACAGCGATAGCGACCTTGGTCGCCAAATTGAGTGCTTCACAGATATGACCAAGTCTCGCGAGGCAGGTTTCTTGAACTTCCGTTCAAGCCCTAAGAGTTTCTTCGCAAACGTTCAGGCCTACCGAGACGCAAACATTCTGCCCAAGGGTTAGTGGGATTGAGATAAAAAAGCGGGGCTGCCGACTTGGCAGCCCCGCTTTTCTCTTGACTTCTAGAGTGTTGCGTCGAATTCGATGTGCGCCTTGATGTTCTCCATTGGGCGCTGAGCTGCCTCCACCGCGCCAAGCGCCTGGTCTACAGTGAACCGAGCGGTTACCAAGGGTGACAAGTCGATGTTTTTGTTCGACATAAAGCGAATGGTTTCTTCCCAAACGCCAGGCGAACCAATGGATCCGGTGATGGTCAACTCTTTCGACTGAATTAGCCCTAGTTGAGCGGGAGCCGACTTACCAACGTCGATGCCAATGTAGGCAACTCTGGCCTTAAAGCCGGCGAGTTCGAGTGCGGTGGCCATTACATCTGGCCTACCCGTTGCTTCGACAACTACGTTAGCGCCGCGACCATCAGTGTCCTTGTGTAGAACGTCTTTGATCTCGTCAGGTGAGCAGACGATGTCAGCGCCTAGTTCGCGGGCAGCCTTTTGTCTGAAGTCGACTGGTTCGACAACTATTGTGCGGGCTCCGAGCGCCTTTGCTGCCGCGGTTACGGCTAGGCCGATTGGGCCGGCACCCAAAACCACCAGGGTGTCGCTCGCATTCACATTGCCAGCGCGCATCAGCGCGTAGTAGGCAACACTGAAGGGCTCGACTAGCGCTCCGTTATTCCACGAAATGTTGTTTGGGATCTTGTGCAGCCAGGAATCTTTGGTGATGAAGAACTCGGCGGCGGCTCCGCTGATCGAAAAGCCGAAGTGCTCTTCGCCGATGACGCAATCGCCAACCACGTGGTCTCCCTTTTTGAAACTGGTGACCTTAGAGCCAACACGCATCACTTCGCCTGACCATTCGTGGCCAGGAATAATCGGGTAGCTGAAGGGAATTATGTATCGCCCTTCGAGCAGCTCAATATCCGAGTGGCAGACACCAACGGCTCGTGACGCAATGAGAACTTCGTCATCACCGATTTCGGGAATTTCAAGTTCGCTTATTTTCGCAACGCCTTCTGAAGCGAATTGGAGTGCTTTCATGATTAGTAACCCCTAACTAGGACTTTGGTTTCGATACCGGTTGGTGAAACAAGTTCTTCGAATCCCTTGCCGACGATATCGTCCATGGCAATTTGCGAACTAACTACCTTCTCAACCGGTAACCCGCGTCGGCCAATGAGTTCGATGATGCGAGGCCAGTCGGTGACCGGGTAGCACCAGGTTCCCGTGTAGGTAATCTCGCGCTCTGCGAGTTCCATCGGCTCTATCGACGCCGGCTTGGTGTGCAGGCCAGTCTGAACGACGTAGCCGCCCGAGCGAACTGCCTTGATTGCGGTTTGCAATGCCCGCTCGTTGCCCGAGCATTCGATTACTGCGTCGACACCGATTCCGCCGGTTGCTTCCTTTAGGACAGCGATGACGTCGTCCGTGGTCGGGTCGAGTAGCGTCGCTACACCTAGCTCGTCGATTAGGCGTTTGCGATTTGGGTTCAGCTCAGAAACGAAAACGCGCGCGCCTAGGTTTTCGGCGTAAAGGGTAGCCAAAGCACCGATTGGGCCGGCGCCAGTGATCAGGATCGTATCTCCAGGGCGAACGTTTCCGCGGTCAACGCCGTAGGCGGCAACGGCTGTTGGCTCGACTAACGCGCCAGCCACGTCTGAAACGGAGTCGTGCAACTTGAAGACGTTGGCGGCCGGAACAACGGCCTGTTCGGCGATGCCGCCCCACTCGCAACTTAGGCCGATGCAAGCCATCGATGTGCACAGGTGGTTGTCACCTCGGGCGCAGAAGTAGCAGAAACCGCAGGAAAGCAATGGCATAACCGAAACGCGGTCGCCAACCTTGACGTTGGTGACGCCTTTGCCAAGCTCCAACACCTCTGCCGAGAATTCATGACCGAGAATTTGGGGAAGAATTGAGCCGTTTAACTTATGAGGCTTTGAGGGAATAACAATTGGACCCATTGCGTACTCGTGCACGTCGGTACCGCAGATTCCGCACCAGAAGGGCTTGAGCCTGACCTCGCCTGGGCCAACGCTTTGCGGCTCGGCTACGTCCTCGACACGAATGTCCTTGGCTCCGTAAAAAATTGCTGCCTTCATTTTTGCTCCTTATTTCTTGTTTACTATTTCAAATCGTTGGATCGAATAAGACTTTGCCCTGAATCTTGCCACTACTGAGAAGATCTAACTGGTGGGCTATTTCTGTCAGCGGGTAAACGCCTTCGATTAGCTCAGCCGCCAATGTGCTTGACGACAATATCTCTAGTGAAACAGCTAGGTCTTCACCACAAACGTGGGCAAGCGTGGTGCGAATATCGATCTCGTTCATTACAAGCTTGTGCACGTCTATTTCTTGAGCAGTTGTAGGCAGACCTACCTGAAGAATTGTTCCGCCGCGCTTCACCATTTCGATAGCGAACTGCAGTTGGCCGGGTGCTCCGCTTGCTTCGATGATTACATCGATTCCGCCTGCGCCAAATAGCTCCTTGATTTCTTGTGTCGCATTTGGACCAACCACTACGGTGCGATCGGCCCCGAGGCGAGCAGCACGATCGAGCCGACTTCCTGCAAAATCTAGGACGACAACTTCGGCATCAAAGAGGTGCTTTAGACCGATGAGGACGAATGTGCCGATTGCACCAGATCCAATCAGGAGGACCTTGTCGCCACTGCGCACATTTGACCGGCGAGCGGCGTGGAGGCCAACAGCGAGCGGTTGTGATATCCCTGCGGCATCCAGTGACATGCCCGCGGGAATCCTAACCAGAGTGCTTGTGGGCACGGCCACGTATTCTGCGAGCCCGCCATCACGGTTCAACCCCAGGGTTACGTAGTTGGCACAGAGGTTTGTTCGGCCCTCCTGGCAACGCGAGCATTTACCGCAGCTAATTCCGGCTCCGGAGGCTACGAGATCGCCCGACTTAAAGTCACTCGAGTCATCAACCTCACCCACGATTTCGCCAATAAATTCGTGCCCGAGCACCATTGGCCCCTGATGTCCACTCTGAGGGTGTCGGTTGAGTACCGGAAAGATCTTTGGCCCCGATTTGTATTCCGAGGCGTCTGTTCCGCAGATCCCCGAACGCAATATTTTTAGAAGGACTTCTCCTTCAACGGGTGTTGGTATTGCCAGTTTCTCAACACGGACATCGCCACTTCCGTGAAAAACCGCGGCAATCATCTGGGGAATCATTTTGGTTACTTTCCGCCGCGACCCGCAACGGTGTTCAGGTGCGATTGAGAATCACGCTCTAGCGGGAGTGGGCCACCGACAGAGTAGTAACGCTGACCGGCGACAAGAAGGTCCTCGGCCGGGAACTTGGTGATGACCTGGCAGCCGGTAGCTGTGACAACCAATTCCTCTTCGATTCGGGCTGCTCCCCATCCATCGGCCGAAGGCCAGTAGGTTTCGAGAGCGAAAACCATACCTTCCTTGAGAACCTCTGGGTGATCGAACGAAACTAGGCGAGAGAAAATCGGCTTTTCCCAAATCGACAAACCAACGCCGTGCCCATACTGCAGAGCGAAGGCGGCTTCTTCATCTGGGAAACCGAACTCTTCTGCCTTTGGCCAAACAGCAACAATGTCCGCCGTGGTGGCACCTGGGCGAACCAAGGCGATTGCTCGATCCATATATTCACGGGCACGCTTGTAGGCATCGTGCTGGGCACTGCTTGCTGAGCCAACCGCAAAGGTGCGGTAGTAGCAGGTTCGGTAACCCTGGTAACTGTGCAGGATGTCGAAGAAGGCCGGGTCGCCCGGGCGAATCAGGCGGTCAGAGTAAACGTGAGGGTGAGGCGAGCAGCGTTCACCAGAGATCGCGTTGACACCTTCGACGTATTCTGAGCCGAGGTCGTAGAGAACCTTTGAAACTAGGCCAACGGCCTCGTTTTCTCTAACTCCGGGACGAAGGAACTCGTAGAGCTTCTCGTAGGCGGCATCAACCATCGAAGCCGCTTGAGTCAAGAGTCCGATTTCTTCACCGGTCTTGATTGCGCGTGCGTTTAGGAACACCTGCTGGCCGTCGACGACGGTGATCCCGGCACGTTGCAGTGCGAACAGAATCGGCAACTCGACAATGTCGATGCCGAGAGGTTCATTTAGCAAACCAAACTTTTCGAGCTCTCGCTTGATCTTGGCGGCGACTTCGTCGGCGATCCCAGCGTCCGGGTTGAAAGCTCCGCGAAGTGTCGAGATGCCGGCTCGGGCACCGGACTCGGCGCGAGGACGGACGGCTCCGTGATGTGGAGCATGCGGGTCTGCGTCGGCCTCGGCAGTCGTGGTGTCTAACCACGGGTTGTAAAGCTTGTGGTGCTTCGCGGCCGAACCGAAGTCCCAAACGATCGGGTCTGAATTGCGAGTGACCAGCGCGAAGCGAATCGCCTTGTCGATGGCCCAGGTGCCGATGTGAGTCGATGACATGTATCGAATGTTGGCGAAGTCGAAGGCGAGGAGGGCACCGACATCTGACTTAGCCAACTCAGCCTTCAGTTTGGCGAGACGCTCGGAGCGCAGCTTGTCAAAATCTAATCGCTGTTCCCAGTCCACCTGGTTGGTGCCGAAAGTTGCGGTTGTCATTTTGTACCTTTCCTTATGAACTCACCCGGCTAAACCAGGATCATTCCTCCGTCGATTGCCATCGTCTGTCCGGTTATGTAGTCCGAATCGCTACTAGCCAGAAATAGTGCGGTTGGTGCGATGTCTTCGGGCTCCGCAGGTCGCCCCAACAGGATTCCGGCAGACATCGAATCAAACCCCTTGTCACCCTCGCCAATTTCTTCCAGGTCCTTGTCAAGCGTCTTCCAAAGCGGTGTCGATACAACGCCAGGCGAAAAGGCATTGACGGTAATTTTATATTCCGCGAGAGCTCTGGCTGCTGCTTGGGTGAGCGAAATCACAGAAGCCTTGGACGCGCTGTAAGGCGCAAAACTTGGGAAGCCGGTGCGGCCAGCAATCGAAGCCGTGTTTACGACCTTGCCTGGCGTGCCTTGACTTATGAACTGCTTGGCCGCCTCTTGGGTTCCGACCAGCACGCCCCAGACATTCACTTTCATGATCGCGTCGAAGTTCTCTTCGGTCACGTCAAGAAACTTCATTGGCTTATTAAACCCAGCGTTGTTGAAATAGCAGTCGAGTTTTCCATAGGTGGCGACGGCAAGTGCAATACCCGCGGCTACCGAATCGCGATCGACCACGTCGACTCGCGAAGCAATCGCCTGTCCACCCGCTCTTTGAATCAGCTCTGCCTGCTCGCTTGCGGCTTCGAGGTTTAGGTCGGCTATAACTACGTTTGCGCCCTCTTTCGCGAGGGCCATGGCGATTCCGGCACCGATGCCCGATGCGCCACCGGTGACAACCACCGTGCGACCAGCCATTCTCGCTTCCACCATGTCCTCCTAGACACGTCCGCGCTCATTTCGAGCCAACCTTTGAGTGTTTAGTCTAGATGAACATTTTCGGCGGAATCAACAAAAGGGTTTTACCACCGCCTTTGAACTCGGTTGGCGTTTCTGCCTAATTTCCGCTTGTTCACTAGGTGTCAGAGGTCCCGCCAAATAATTTGTCAGTCAAACGTTTTCAAACTGTTATGGAGCACGACTCTGAACATTGAGCCAATACTGTTGACTGAGAGTGAAAACTAGGTTGGAAGGTCGAATTCAAATGTCATTCAAAGTCCAAGGTGTCCACCACATCGGCATTACAGTGCGCGACATGAAACGCTCATTCGAGTGGTACTCGAAAATGTTCGACCTAAAGCCTGGGCCGGTCAATCATGGGCAAGGGCAAGAACTCTCAGACGCGGTTCAAGTCGAAGGCGCGGAACTTTCTTTCTCAATGATCGAGATCGGCGGAACCCGCATTGAATTTCTCGAATATCACAACCCGCGCGGTAAAGATTTCGACCTAAAAAATGGGGACGTTGGCGCCACCCACATCTGCATTCAGATTGACGACATGGATTCTGCCTATGAAACTTTGCTCGCTCGCGGAGCCGTTTTCAACGCGCCGCCAGTTACCCTGACCGAAGGCGAACTGGCGGGATCGCGCTGGGCCTACCTACGCGACCCCGACGGCATCCAGCTTGAAATCTGGGATTCCCCTTCGATCTAGCTGTTCTCTTTGAGGGTATATTTAGGAGCTAGGGCTTAGCTCAACGTCTGGAGTACTGCAGTGAATAAGAAGCAATGGCGAATTCTGATCGCATTTTTGGTTGTCGCGTTACTAACCGTCTTCGGCGGGCTAGCTCTCGTGAACTACAAGCCAGGCCCATCAGATCAGGTGAAGGCGACCGGGGCTGAGGTAAAAGCCGTTTACGACCTCGACATTCAGTTGATGGCGGCCGCTCGCTACGCTGTCAACAACGGCAATAGCACGCAGGTGCGAACCTTCGGAAACGAACTCAATGACTTTGCCCAGATCCAAAAGCAGAGACTGCACAACTGGTTCACCAAAAATAACTTGAAGCTTGACGAGCTAACCTCTGCACCAGAGCTAACCCTCGGTCGCGGTTACATTCAACAGATGAGCAATAAGAAGCTGAATGTCTTCGACGATTTCTTCAAGAAATACTTGGACGACCTATCAGCTCGCCTGGCGACAATCGACACGAAGGTTCATTTCGTCGACAAGCAAGCGGCCAAGGAATTCACCGAGGTCAAGGGCGAGGTCACCGGCGTTCGACGCCTAATCGGCTAAGTACATAGCTCAAGCTCTACAAGAGGGCGGGATTGCACTTCTTTCACGAAGTCGGTCTCGCCCTTTTGCCATTCACTGGCGCCGACGAACTGCACGTTCACAGCTCTTCCCAGATACCCCTCGACGCGCTCGGCGGCCTTTGACGCCTCGATGCGATTCATGTAACCAACCAGGAGTAGGTCTACCTCGTGAAGGTCGGGCCCGAGTTCGTGCCTCAGGTGGGCGGCGTATGGCCCATAGATGAAAGCTCGTTCGAGTCCGTCCACCGAATACAGCGCCGAGGGGAGCACGGCTAGCGGGCCATATGAGTAGGAGACTATTTGCTTGATCGCGTCGTGGAGCAGGTGCTTCGAATTCACCTGGATCAGCCGGGCTCGCCCAAAGGTTTTTTGGGTGACCAGTCTGGAGTCGAGTAGCCGATCGACTTCGCGCATCGCGGTTGGCACGCTGACTTTGGCAAACCTGGCCAGGTCGCTGATCGAATAGCCGTCGGACGGGTTCATGAAAAGCTGCGCCAAAATCAGCCCTTGAGCGTCGCTCTTGAGCAGTGGTGACAAGGCAGCCGGAGATGGTTTCACAATTTGAAAGATAACTTACATTTATTGAAATAACAAATAGTTTTGTCTTTCGGACTCGTGGATACGATTTAGACAGGCTCCGGAGTAGCAGCCAAAACCCCCAAAAACTAAGGATGCGTTTTGTCTAAGCCAATCGTTTTGATCGCAGAAGAACTTTCTCCTGCAACCGTTGATGCCCTAGGTCCCGATTTCGACGTGATAAATGTCGACGGCACCGACCGCCCGGCGCTCCTCAAGGCCCTGGCTAACGCAGACGCCATTCTCGTCCGCTCGGCAACCCAGGTTGACGCGGAGGCAATCGCAGCCGCTCCAAAACTCAAGGTTGTTGCTCGCGCGGGTGTCGGCCTCGACAACGTGGACATCAAGGCGGCAACCGCGGCCGGCGTCATGGTGGTAAACGCGCCAACCTCAAACGTCATCTCGGCTGCCGAACTGGCCATCGGACTCATCTTTTCTACCGCCCGATTCATTCCCGAGGCAAACGAGTCGCTGAAGGCTGGAGCCTGGAAGCGCTCACAGTTCACCGGCGTCGAGCTGTATGAGAAGACCATCGGCATCATCGGACTCGGCCGAATCGGTGCATTGGTTGCCGAGCGTCTAGCCGGTTTCGGCACCAAGCTGATCGGTTATGACCCTTACGTCACAGCGGTGCGCGCCGAGCAAATCGGAGTTGAGCTAGCCACCCTCGACGAAGTCATGGAGCGCTCAGACTTCATCACCATTCACATTCCCAAGACGCCTGAGACCACCGGCATGATCTCGACCGACCAGTTTGCCAAGGCGAAGCCGAACCTTCGCATCGTCAACGCTTCGCGCGGTGGAATCATCGACGAAGCCGCGCTTTACGAGGCCCTCAAGACCAAGCGCATCGCCGGTGCCGGCTTGGACGTATTTGTATCGGAGCCCCCGAAGGACAGCCCGCTGCTGACCCTAGACAACATCGTGGTCACCCCGCACCTCGGTGCTTCGACAGATGAGGCTCAAGAAAAAGCCGGTGTCTCGGTGGCGAAGTCGGTTCGCCTAGCTCTGGCTGGAGACCTCGTGCCCGACGCGGTGAATGTCGCCGGTGGCAACATCGATGCTTCCGTGAAGCCCGGCATCTCGCTGATGGAAAACATGGGTCAGGTGCTCTTCGGTATCTCGGGTGGCAACGTCACCGCCATCGAGGTCGAAGTCCACGGTGAGATCGCCGTCCACGACGTCTCGGTGCTAAAGCTTGCCGGCCTGAAGGGCTTTTATCAGAACCAGGTCACCGACCAGGTTTCCTATGTGAACGCTCCGCTACTCGCCGAACAGCGCGGGGTGGATGTTCGGCTTACTCAGGACACCAAGAGCGACGAATACCGAAACGTCACCAGCATCAAGGCGATTCATTCGGACGGCACAATCGCTTCGGTTTCGGGCACCGTGATTGGGCCGAAGCTTCACCAGAAGATTGTGGCAGTCAACGGTTACGAGGTCGAGTTGGCCATGGCCGAAAACCTCGTGCTGATGGTTTACACCGACCGCCCAGGCATCGTTGCCATCTACGGCAAGGCGTTTGCAGAGGCAAAGATTAACATCGCGGCAATGCAGATTGCCCGTCAGCAAAAAGGTGGCAAGGCGCTTTCGGTTATTACCGTGGATTCACCGGTTGCCCCAGAGGTTTTGGAGCAGGTGCGGGTGGCTATCGAGGCCGACGTCATGAAGGCCATTAGCGTAACTATCGCTTAGTCGACGATTACTTCGCGGCCGGAGTTGATCCAGCCCATGGTTCCGCCGGCAACCGAAACCGAGTCGATGCCGTTGTCTTCGAGAATGTCTGCGCCCTGCAGCGAGCGCGATCCCGAGCGGCAGATCACGAATACTCGGGTTGCGTCGTCGATCTCGCCGACACGCTCCTGAAGCTGGCCCAGCGGGATCAACTTGGCCCCTGGCACGTGACCTTCGTCCCATTCACTCTGCTCACGAACGTCTAAAACATAGAAACCGCGCTTGATTGCGTCTTCTAATTCGTCAAGGGTTACTTCGGTAGCCATGGGGTCCTCTCGGGTTTCTTAAAGTGTAATTGCATCATGGACGCAAAATACTGGGACGCCAAATACGAGACCGACGAATACGTTTACACCAAGCTCGTGAACCGGTTCGTCAAAGAGTATTGCGAACCACTAACCCCCGGAACCGCCATGGACGTTGCCGGCGGCGAGGGCCGAAACACAGTCTGGTTAGCCCAGCAGGGCTGGCGAGTGGAGAACATCGACTTCTCGCAGAAGGCCCTCGACAAGTGCCTCAGCTTTGCCGAAGAAGAAGGCGTCGCCGGATTCGTCGACACCAACTGCTCCTCGGCCCTCGACTTTGAACCGAACGAAACCCCCGTCGATCTCGCGGTGATCGCTTACCTGCAGATCAACCAAGCCGATCTCAAGACCGCAATCAAACGGGTAGCTAGCAACATAAAACCCGGCGGTCACCTGTTGGGCGTTTGGCATTCGCGAGACAACCTCGAGCAGTCATTTGGCGGGCCTCGCGACACCGAGGTTTTGCCAAATCCCGAGCTCCTCGCCGAGTATTTGGCGGGGGAGGGTTTCGAAGTTCTCGACTGCCGAAACCGTGATGGCCAGATTCAAACCCGCGAAGGTTTGAAGCCGAGCGTCACCGCGGTTATGTTTGCAAAAAATATTATCGAAATACTTGGCTAAACAAAGGAAAATGCCATAGTGCATTGACTAAAGTTTGAACCAAAAGAGTTTTGATTTGTTCGTAAAAATGGGGGAAACTTTGGGTAAGTTAATCGGCTTTGTTTTGGGATTCTTCCTTGTTATGGGAATGTCGGCTCCTAACGCTTTCGCGGCAGATTTAGGGATTGCTGACGTGAGTACGTTTAGTGATTCCCAGATTGAGGCGCTACAAGGATTTTCACACTTGCAGGTTTCAGATGATGGCTCGCCTGAGGCAGTATTTCAAAGTTATGTTTTTACAGGCTCGAACGAAACGATCGGATTATCCAACTACCGGGTGATTTTGGACCCTGCGGCACTATCCAAAAATGATGTTGAATCAATAACAACGGAATTGAGTGGCATATTTGCTGGCAACAAATTAGCAACAACGGTAGGTCCAGGCTCGGATTACAGAGAAATATTGGTGGAATGCGATCAGGCCGATTCGGCCGAAGTTCACAAGCTTGTGCGTGAACTTTCCTTGAGTGTGCCGATAACTTTCGAAATAGAACCCCAAACAAATCAACTTGAATCCAATGTTCTCGGCGGATGGGACCTAGACGGCGAATGCACAGGCGCATTTATGGGCTACATAGATGGCCAGTTGGGAGTTCTAACCGCAAGACACTGCATCTTTAGTTGGGAATATTTTGCTTATGGGTCAACATGGGTCACAGGGCATGTGGTTTCTCCAGATCCAGAATTAGACGTTGCCTTCGTTTATGTCATGGGGACTTCGAACGGGTATGCAAAAACAGCTGGAGATATCGTGCCACCAATCACCCCTAACGGCATAGTTGAACCGATTATTGGAGGTCGGGACCCTCGTCTAAATGAGCAAGTGTGCCACTTTGGAATCGGCTCTGGCAAGAGCTGCACCAAGGTCATTCTCTTAAATCAGAAAGTTACCTACACTAGTGGATTGACCTGCAAGTCACTAGCGGTAACGCAGTCGATGGTGAGTGCTCCGGGTGATTCCGGAGGGCCTTGGTACACGAACGCAACTAGCAAGACTGCACTCGGATCGCACACTGGAACCTTCCTTTATCAAGGTGTCCTGCGATCCGCTTTCACTGTGTTGAGTGCCGCCAATATTCTCAACATCGATTACATCTTTGCAGGGATGCAATAAGGCAGGAATCTGAATGAATAAAGTCGCAGTACGATTCGTTGGAATCGGCCTTACGTCGTTGGTTCTTTCCCTGATTCTTTTGCATAATGACGCAGTGTTATCGGAAATTCGTCTTGGTGCGATTAGACAAGAGCAAGATCAGCAGCCGTTCCAGCCCGAAAATAGTGGAATTGGCAATCGAAATGCCGCCCCAACAGCGAAAATGCCTCCATTGTTAAAGCATAAAAATGGCCAGGAAATGCCCCAAGTTCATCCGAATTCTGCTGCTGTAGTCCCAGCGAAGTCTGATTATGTCTCACCTGCTTCTGCTTTTTCAATGCTTCAGGAGGGGCAAGGGACACTAGATATTGCCGCTAGGGGGGTACTGCATCGAACGACTGAAGGTTGCCTAACCTGGACATTCACCCGAGAGCAGGGGCGCAGTTATCCAGTGGTGGTTCTGCAAATTCCGGATGCGGCTAGTGAAGGTGCTCTTTGGCCGATTGAGAGAGAAATTATGGTCGGCGGCTGGCTGGGTTCGGTAGCTGAGGGGGTTCAGCTAAGCGGTCAAGTAAGTTGTATTCATCAAACCTCTGACGTGTTTTGGCTCACGGGTATCGCCAAAGGCTGAGACGCTGCTTAGGTCGTCGGATATTTTGGCGACTAAAGTTGTGTTCAAGCACTGTTTGGGAGCACTATTTTGACGCGTGAATACAAGATCGCAGTAATTGGCGGAGACGGCATCGGGCCGGAGGTCACCGCAATCGCACTAGAGGCAATCAACCGCGTCACGGTTGGTTCGGGTGTCGAGTTCAAAACAACCGAGTTTGACCTCGGTGCCAAGCGCTACCTAGCCACAGGTGAGACTCTCACCGACGCCGATCTTGCCGCTCTAAAAGAGCACGACGCCATTCTTTTGGGTGCCATCGGCGATCCTCAGGTTCCCTCGGGCGTCCTCGAGCGCAACCTGCTGCTAAAACTTAGATTTACTTTTGACCACTACGTGAACCTGCGCCCGAGCAAGCTTTACGAGGGCGTCGAAAGCCCGTTGCGCGACGCCGGCAACATCGACTTCGTGGTCGTGCGTGAAGGCACCGAGGGCCCATACGTCGGCAACGGTGGAGCGATTCGCGTCGGCACCCCTCAGGAGGTCGCCAACGAGGTCAGCGTCAACACCGCCTTCGGCGTTGAGCGCCTAGTTCGCTACGCCTTCGAACTCGCGAGCAATCGCGACCGCAAGAAGCTCACTCTGGTCCACAAGCACAACGTCCTGGTTCACGCCGGTTGGCTTTGGCA
>WLPL01000015.1 GCA_009698805.1 Actinomycetota bacterium
GTAAGGGCGGTTACTGGTTCGGCTCTGCGCTCCAGGGAGTTGTCTTGTTTTTGGCGATTGCCACGATAATCACGAACCCGGCAGGCTATGTCTTTCTGATCATTTCAATCATCTTTATCGGACTTTGGACCTGGGCGATGATCGCCGGCTCAACTATCGATGCTGCAAAACGTGCCTTGGCACGCAAGAATGAACAACTAGGAGAAAACTAATGACCGAATCGACTCTCGTACTTGTTAAGCCGGACGGCGTTGCCCGCAACCTGATCGGCGAAATCATCGGACGCATCGAGGCGAAGGGTTACGTTGTCGCCGAAATCAAGACTTTGACTGCGAGCCGCGAACTACTCGTCGCCCACTATGCCGAACACGAGGGCAAGCCGTTCTTCGAGCCGCTGGTTGAGTTCATGGGCTCCGGCCGCGTTGTTGCCATGCGAGTCGAGGGCAACCGAGTCATCGAAGGCTTCCGTTCGCTTGCCGGTGCAACAGATCCAACCGTTGCCGCACCTGGCACAATTCGTGGCGACCTAGGTCGCGACTGGGGTCTGAAGGTGCAGCAAAACCTAGTTCACGGTTCTGATTCTGCGGAGTCCGCTGCTCGCGAACTCGCGCTCTGGTTTTAGCTCTACTTGAAGGCGGTCGTGATCAACGGCCAGAAGCTAATCGCGATAAGCACGAGCGCTAGCAATTCGGTCATCGCCGCGTAGAACCAGCTTGACTCGCTGGCGTTCACAAACCATTTGACACTCTTCACCGGCACGTCGAAGACTCCCTCGGCTCCGGCCCAGGTGATCACTCGCCAGAACAGCGGAATCATCGCAGCCCAGGCAACCATGCAGTAAGGGCAGAGTGCGTGGATCACGTAGTTGGTCTGGATAAAGAGCCAGACGACAAACATGAATCCGATCGAGACGCCGATAGTGAAGCAGCGCCAAAACCAAGCTTTGAACTGCGCACCGGCAAGAATCGCGAAACCGACGGCAATCGGAAATATGAACGCACCGAGCCCAATGATTGAGTTCGGAAACCCGAGGACGCTGGCTTGTGGAGTGACCATCACTTTGGCACAGGAGATCCAGACGTTGATATCGCAGGAAAGGGCCGCGTTGGGGTTGGCGGCGAGGTGAATTTTCTCCAGGGTGAGCCCAAATGCGGCAAACCAGCCGAGGATTCCTGTCCAGATCAGGGTGAACGCGAAGCGCTTACCCGGGCTGGTAACTAGTTCGTCTGTACTCACGAAAATAAGTATCCCACGCGTCCGAGGTGACTTTTGGGTATTTGAGTGCCATACTTGAAGAAGCGAACGGCACCACACGCCGCAAGCGAAAGTTTTATCGAGCTTCAGGCGAACGCGTAAGACCTCAAACGGCAGCTAGGGCCCTAAATGATGACTCGAACTATGGTTTTGTTTCCACAACGGAAACAGTGAATTTAAGCCTTCGGGCTAGAGTGTGTGGCCTAGCCTAAAGGCGGCTTGGAGTACACCAAAAATGGTGAAAAAGAACGAAGCAGCAGAAACAGCTGCGCCAAAGACCCGCAAGACCACTAAAAAGGTTGAGCCAGTCGTCGAGACTGCGGTTGAATCCGTAGTCGAGAAAAAGCCGACTCGCAGTCGCAAGCCAAAGGAAGAAGCCGCAGCCCCGGTTGCCGTTTCAGCAACCTCGCTGCTCTTCCAGGCACCCGACCTACCAACCCCAACCGTTGACCCTAAGCGCGGACGCATCGTCAACGCACCTAGCCAAGATGGCGAATCACACCTGCGCAAGCGCACGCGTCGCCGCGAGGGCGAAGACGCACCGGGCGATCTTCCACCCAATGCAGTCGTCAAGGTTCGCACTCCGCGCGAGCCCAAAGAACCTAGCAACGAACCGCAAAAGGTCCGCGGCTCGACTCGCCTAGAGGCAAAGCGTCAGCGCCGTCGTGACGGTCGCGATGCCGGCCGTCGCCGCACCGTAATAACCGAATCCGAGTTCCTCGCTCGCCGCGAAGCAGTCGACCGCACCATGGTCGTTCGCTCGAAGGATGGCAAGATTCAGATCGGTGTTCTCGAAGACAAAATTCTCGTTGAGCACTATGTGGCCAAGGCCGCCGAAGCTTCTCTGATCGGCAACGTTTACCTGGGCAAGGTGCAAAACGTGCTACCGAGCATGGAGGCAGCCTTCGTCGACATTGGTCGCGGCCGCAACGCCGTTCTCTACTCGGGCGAAGTCGACTGGGAGCTTGCCGAAACCGGCAACCAACCACGCCGCATCGAGTTGGCACTGAAGTCTGGCGACACCGTCCTAGTTCAGATCACCAAAGATCCCGTCGGTCAAAAGGGTGCCCGCTTGACCTCTCAGGTCTCGCTACCCGGCCGGTACCTGGTTTATGTGCCAAACGGCAGCATGAACGGAATTTCGCGCAAACTGCCAGACAGCGAGCGAGTTCGACTGAAGAAGATTTTGAAGGAGATCCTGCCCGAGGACGCCGGTGTGATTGTTCGCACCGCAGCCGAGGGTGCCTCCGAAGAGCAGCTAACGCTAGACGTCCAGCGCTTGCAAATGCAGTGGGAAGAAATTTCTCGCCGAGTTGAAACCCTGCAGGCCCCGGTTCTCTTGCACAGCGAGCCAGACCTTCTGATCAAGATCGTTCGAGACGTCTTCAACGAGGACTTCCAAAAGATGGTCATCTCGGGTGACGACGCCAAAGAGGCAATCACCGCTTACCTACAGAGCGTTGCGCCAGACCTTCTGGAGCGCGTCGAGATTCACCAAGGTTCAAAAGACATCTTCGATGAATTCCGCGTGGGGGAGCAGATCGCCAAGGCTCTAGAGCGCAAGGTTTACCTGCCATCTGGTGGTTCGTTGGTAATCGACCGCACCGAGGCGATGACCGTGGTGGACGTCAACACCGGCAAGTTTGTCGGTAGCGGCGGAAACTTAGAAGAGACCGTTACCAAGAACAACCTCGAAGCCGCCGAAGAAGTGGTTCGCCAGCTTCGCCTTCGCGACATCGGTGGAATCATCGTCATCGACTTCATCGATATGGTCCTCGAGTCAAACCGTGACCTCGTTCTTCGTCGTCTGGTCGAATGCCTAAGTCGTGACCGCACCAAGCACCAGGTCGCCGAGGTAACATCGCTCGGACTCGTTCAAATGACTCGAAAGAAGCTCGGTATGGGGCTTCTAGAGACCTTTAGCGAGGCGTGTGAGGTTTGCGCCGGTCGCGGCGTTGTCGTGCAGCACGAGCCGCACATGAAGGCTCGTTCCGGTGGCGGAGATCAGCAGCAGTCAAAGGGCGAGAAGTCTGGCAAGCAGCGTCACAAGAACCAGCAGAGCCAGCAGCCTAAGCAAGAAGTTGCCAAGGTTGTCACCGCCGAGAGCGCTGTTCAGATCAACACTTTGGTAGCCCAAATTGCAGCTGCCAGCACTCCGACACTCGAATCTTTGACCGAATCGCTACCCGAACCGGTAGCGGCGGGTCAAGGTCGTCGCAAGTCACGTCGCGTGACGAGCGAGGTTCCAGCAACACCTTCCGAAATCGAATAGCGATTCGTTTGACCGATTGGTGGTAACAGGGTATTGTTGAACCTTGTTGCCCGCAATCTAGTGGGTCAGACGAATCCATGAACAAAGGGTAAAACCGTGGTTTACGCAGTAGTTAAGGCCGGCGGCCGTCAAGAAAAGGTGTCAGTAGGCACCATCGTGACGCTTGACCGTATCAAGGCCGACGCCAACGGCAACATCGAGCTACCCGCTCTGTTGCTAGTTGATGGCGACAAGGTCACCACCGACTCGAAGGTTTTGGCCAAGGTCAAGGTAACCGCTCAGGTGCTCGGCGACCTACGTGGCCCAAAGATTTTGATCCAGCACTACAAGAACAAGACTGGCTACAAGCGTCGTCTGGGCTTCCGCGCAGAACTGACCCGCGTGCAGGTCACCGAGATCAAGTAAAGGACTGACCGAAAATGGCATCCAAAAAAGGTGTTAGCTCCACAAGAAATGGTCGCGACTCGAACGCTCAGCGCCTAGGCGTAAAGCGTTTCGGCGGCCAGGTTGTAAGCGCAGGCGAGATCATCGTCCGTCAGCGCGGCACTCACTTTCACCCCGGCGTTAACGTCGGCCGTGGAAAGGACGACACTCTGTTCGCTCTCGCAGCGGGCGCAGTCGAGTTCGGAACCAAGGGTGGCCGCCGCGTCGTAAACGTGGTTGCTGCTTAGTTCATAAATTTTCCGTGGGAGGCGAGCCTGAGGGCTCGCCTTCTGCTGTTTTCACAGGTAGAAGGAGGTTTCGATGATTACATTCGTTGATCAAGTGACTCTCCATGTGCGCGCCGGAAACGGTGGCGATGGCTGCGCTTCCGTTAAGCGCGAAAAGTTCAAGCCGCTGGCCGGCCCAGACGGCGCCGATGGCGGCAAGGGTGGCTCAATCACCCTGGTGGCCGACCCGAGCGTAACCACACTTCTCGACTATCACTTCCGCTCGTACCGAGCCGGTGGCGATGGCGCCGATGGCGCTGGCGACTTTCGCAATGGAGCTCACGGCGAAGACCTAACTCTCCCTGTTCCGGTTGGCACTGTCGTAAAAACCCCGACCGGCAAGTTGATTGCCGACCTAGACGAAGCGGGCATGGAGCTCGTTGTCGCCGAAGGTGGCCAGGGTGGTTTGGGCAACGCAGCTCTCGCGAGCTCGAAGCGCAAAGCGCCAGGTTTCGCACTGCTCGGTGTTCCGGGTTGGGCTGGCGAGGTCACTCTCGAACTCAAGACAGTCGCCGACGTAGCCCTTGTTGGCTACCCGAGCGCCGGCAAGTCGAGCCTCATCGCCGCACTTTCGGCCGCGCGTCCGAAGATTGCCGATTACCCTTTCACGACCCTGCACCCAAACCTCGGTGTAGTTGAAGCCGGCGACACCCGCTTCACGATCGCCGACGTACCAGGTCTCATCGAAGGCGCCAGCAAGGGAAAGGGGCTCGGTCTCGAGTTCTTGCGTCACGTCGAACGCTGTGCCGCTTTGCTGCACGTAATCGACTGCGCGACCCTAGAACCCGGCCGTGACCCAATCAGCGACCTCGACAAGATTCTTCACGAGCTAGACGAATACCAGGTTCCAGAGGGCCAGTTGCCGCTGACTCAGCGTCCACAACTTATTGCGCTCAACAAGATCGACGTGCCAGACGGCAAAGAACTTGCCGACTTCGTCAAGGCTGATTTCGAGGAGCGGGGTTACCGAGTCTTCGAAATCTCTGCCGTGAGCCACGAGGGTCTTCGTGAACTCAACTTCGCGCTCGGCGCGCTGGTTTCGGATCACCGCAAGTCACTCGGTCAGGTGCCGCCTAAGCCTCGTATTCAACTCATGCAAAAGAAGCGTGACGAAAACAACTTTGAAATTCGCCGCGAGATGTGGGGCGAACAGGCAATCTTCCGAGTAATCGGTGCCAAGCCAGAGCGCTGGGTTGCTCAAACCATGTTTGGAAACGAAGAAGCGGTTGGTTACCTTGGCGACCGCCTTGCCAAGATAGGCATCGAGGAGCAACTCTTCAAGGCTGGCGCTATTGCCGGCTCAACCGTGGTTATTGGCGCAAGCGATAACGCCGTGGTCTTCGACTGGGAGCCAACCATTGCCTCTGCAGGCGAGTTGATTGCTGGCCCTCGCGGCTACGATGCAAGACTAGACACCAACGACCGCCGCACCACAAGCGATCGTCGGGCAAGTTACAAAGAACGCATGGATGCCAAATCGGCTGCCCGCGCGGCCGACGAGGTCGAACGCAAGGCCGGAGTTTGGTCGGTGGAGTCCGAGCTTGAAGGCGGTGAGTAGATGATCGAGAACAGAAGTCAGTTGCCACGCGCAAAGCGCATTGTGGTGAAGGTTGGTTCTTCTTCGATCAGCGGAGCCGGTTCGAAACTCGGCCCTCTCGTGGCTGCAATCGCGAAGTCTCACGGCTCGGGCACTGAAGTCATCTTGGTCACCTCTGGTGCAATCGCAACCGGTATGCCACTGCTAAACATCGAATCGAAGCCAGAAGACCTAGCCACGTCGCAAGCGCTGGCTTCGGTTGGTCAGAGCCGTCTGATCGCTCGCTACCAGTCAAGCCTGGACGGCTTCGGAATCATTGCCGGTCAGGTTCTGCTAACCGCCGACGACCTCGAGGGTGAAGAAACCCGAGCCAACGCCAAACGCGCCATGGAGCGCCTACTGGAACTCCGCGTTTTACCAATCGTTAACGAGAACGACACCGTGGCAACCGCAGAGATTCGCTTCGGCGACAACGACAGACTGGCCGCGCTGGTTGCCATCCTGATTGACGCGGAGGCTCTCATTCTTCTGAGCGACATCGATGCTCTTTACACCGCGCCGCCTAGCACCGAGGGTGCCGTGGTGATCGACAGTGTCGACTTCGACGACGACCTCTCAGGCATCGTCATCGGCGGTTCTGATTCGGGCGTGGGCACCGGGGGAGCGATAACCAAGGTTTCGGCCGCCAAGCTGGCAAACTCCAATAGGATCCCGGTGCTGCTAACCAGCGCCGATCTAGTTGTCGAAGCGCTTGCCGGTAACGACGTTGGCACCTGGTTTGAAAGTAAAGTTGGCTCATGACCACCGCAACCGACAAGCTTCGCTTAGCCAAGGCGGCTTCTGGCGCGCTCGGTCAGGCAAATACACTCCTTAAGAATGAGGCGCTGCACTCGATCGCTCGACTTTTGCCGGCAAGAGCCGACCAAATAATCGCCGCAAATCGCAAGGACATCGAACGCGGCATCGCCGAGGGCTTGAGTTCGGGGCTTCAGGACCGCCTTAGCCTCGACGAAACTCGAATCCTGGCTCTCGCCGCCGCCGTAAACCAGATCGCAAACCTGCCAGATCCAGTTGGCCAGGTGGTAAGAGGTTCAACCCTGCCAAACGGGTTGGTGATTTCTCAGACACGCGTGCCTTTCGGCGTTGTCGGTGCAATCTATGAAGCTCGCCCGAACGTGACCATCGACATCGCGGCTCTCGCCATCAAGTCGGGCAACGCAGTAGTTCTTCGCGGCGGAACCGCAGCCGAGAACACCAACCTCGTCTTGGTCTCTGTTCTGCAGGAGGCACTAGCTTCGGTTGGACTACCAGCGGATGCCGTGCAAACCGTCGACGACTTTGGTCGCCAAGGTGCGGTTGAGATGATGCAGGCCCGTGGAATCGTTGACGTTCTGATTCCGAGAGGAAGCGCGTCGCTGATCAAAGCGGTGGTTGCCGAATCGAAGGTTCCGGTCATCGAGACCGGCGATGGCGTAGTCCATATTTTCTTAGACGAGACCGCTCGCACCGACTGGTCGGTAGAGATCGTGCACAATTCGAAGACTCAGCGCCCGTCGGTTTGCAACGCACTGGAAACCCTGCTGGTCCACGAGGCCGCCGCGGAAAGACTTTTGCCGGTTGTTTTGCAAAAACTTGTCGACTCCGGTGTCACGATTCACGGCTGCGAAGCCACTCGCAAAATCTTTCCTGCTGCTGTCCCAGCGACTGAAGAAGACTGGTCAACCGAGTATTACTCTCTCGATCTAGCCGTGAAGGTCGCCGCCGACCTAGACGCCGCACTGGCTCACATTGCCAAGTATTCGACTCATCACACCGAGTCGATAATCACCGAAGACGTCGCCAACGCCGAGCGCTTTTTGGCAGAAGTGGATTCGGCGGTTGTCATGGTGAACTCGGCAACTCGCTTCACCGACGGCAGTGAATTCGGTTTTGGCGCAGAGGTTGGAATCTCGACTCAGAAGCTTCACGCCCGCGGACCAATGGGTCTTCAAGAACTAACCAGTACGAAATGGATCGTCAGAGGCGCCGGTCAAACCCGCGCCTAGGCTATTCTTGAAGCAACAAGGAGAACAATGACACGAATTCTCGCTACCGAGGCCGCCTCAATCTACCCGTTCCCTACGGTCGTTTTCGGTCTGATTGCCTTCACTGTTTTCATGCTCTTGGGTCTGGTCACCTGGTCGTTCCGTGACGTTGCAAACCGTCACGACCACAAAGACACCAAAGACAACAAGGGCCACCACTAAACCGCTCAGGCGGTAATTTTCGATGAGCAAATTTCGCCTTGGGGTTATGGGTGGCACCTTTGACCCTATTCACCACGGCCACTTGGTTGCCGCGAGCGAAGTTTCGTCGGTTTTCAAACTTGACGAAGTGATCTTCGTTCCTACCGGTGAACCTTGGCAAAAGGGCAAGGTCACCGAAGGTGAACACCGTTACCTCATGTCGGTCATCGCAACCGCAGCCAACCCTAGCTTCACCGTTAGCCGAGTCGACATCGACCGCGAAGGCCCCACTTACACAATCGATACCTTGCGCGACATCAAGGCCGCCTACCCAGACGCGGAGCTCTTCTTCATAACCGGCGCCGACGCAGTCGCGCAGATCCTGGCCTGGAAGGACATCGACAAGATTTGGGAGCTGGCTCACTTCATCGCGGTCAGTCGACCAGGACACAAGCTCGTGATCCCAGACGTGCCCAGTGGAGCGATCGAGACATTGGTGATTCCTGCGCTTTCGATCAGCAGCACCGACGTGCGCCAGCGAGTTGCTACTGGCAAGCCGGTTTGGTACCTGGTGCCCGATGGCGTGGTTCAGTACATCGCAAAACATGAGCTTTACTCGGTGGTGAGTAAATGAGCCGCGACGAGGATTACGAGCTTTGGCTCGCTATGAACGAAGGCGTGGTTTCGGAACCCGCCGTGATTGAAGAGGTAGCTGCCCAAGAGGCAGTCGTCCCGTCATCTTTCGAAGAGATATTTCAAAACACTGTCGATCAAGAAGAACTCGAAGAGGAGTTGACCGCCGGCGAAGAAGAATCCCAGCCGGTGGAGTTTGAGATTTCACCTAGCTTGGTTCGCGAACCGCAAACTAACTCGATCACCGTCGTGCCCGGCGACCCGCTGGCCGCAGGATCCATATTCACCGACACCGGCGAGGTTGTCCTCACCGGTTCGATCGAAATCCCGCTTCAACCGACCACCGGAAGCATCACCATCGTTCAGGTGCCCGATGACAACGCGGCCGATGATTCACTCTCGGAAGACTTCACCGGCAACTATGTCTCGGCGATTGCCCCAATCCGCGCAAGCGGCGTCATGAATTCTCGGGCGCGCGAAAGCGTAATGCCAATAAAAAGGCGACGTGGCGAGTCGCAAACCGTTCTCCTGGGCTTCACCTCAGTTTTGATGGTGACAGTCGGGGCGTTAGTCATCGCAGCCTATTGGCTCGGTGTAATCAAGTTCTAATTAGGGAATCAATGACAGCATCAAAACAGGCCATCAAGCTCGCCAATATTGCCGCAAGCGCCGCATCCGACAAGATTGCCGAGAACATCGTTGGCTTTGATGTCACCTCGATCACGCCGTTAAACGACGTCTGTGTGCTGGTTTCCGGTAGAACCGAACGCCAGGTAGCCGGTATTGCCGACGGCGTTGAAGAAAAGTTTCTAGAAATCGGTGTGAAGGCCCTGCGTCGCGAGGGTAAGTCGCTCGCTCGTTGGATCCTGCTCGATTTCGGCGATGTCGTCGTCCACGTGATGCACGAAGAAGAGCGCATTTACTACACCCTCGAGCGAATCTACGGAGACTGCCCGGTGGTCAAACTCGAAGCCGCAGTGGCCTAGGTTTTGTAGTAATCTAGACAAGTTGCTTAGGCGACGAACGGGCCTGTGGCGCAGCTGGTAGCGCACCTGCATGGCATGCAGGGGGTCAGGGGTTCAAATCCCCTCAGGTCCACCAAAAAACGAAGGCCTCCCCAAGTGGGAGGTTTTTTGGTTTCACTTAGACTTCAAACATGAACCTAGCCTCGCTAATCGACCATTCGGTACTAAAGCCGACCTCAACCGTTCAAGACGTCAAGGACGGCGCTGCGATAGCGCTCAAGTACCAAACCGCCGCTTACTGCATTCGGCCCAGCGACGTTTCACTAGCCGCGAAGCTTCTTGCCGGCACCGACGTCAAGGTCTGCACAGTGATCGGGTTCCCGCACGGCACGACAGACACCACATCAAAGGCCTTCGAGGCGGCTGAGGCTGTTCGAAATGGTGCTCACGAGGTCGACATGGTGATCAACATTGGCTGGATGCTTTCTGGAGACCTAGTCGCCGTAGAGGACGACATCCGTCAGGTCGTAAACGCCGCCCGTGCGGTAAACGACACCACCTGCGTGAAGGTGATTCTTGAGACTGCGTATCTAAGCAAAGAGCAGATTGTGAAGGGTTGCGAGCTGTCGGAGTCCGCCGGAGCCGACTTTGTTAAGACCTCTACGGGTTTCGCGCCCGAGGGTGCAACGGTTGAGAACATCGCACTCATGCGAGCCACCGTTGGTGATCGTCTTGGAGTTAAGGCTTCTGGTGGCATTCGCACCTTGGAGCAGGTTGAGGCTCTAGTGGCCGCGGGCGCCAGCCGAGTCGGGCTTTCGGGCACCGCCGAGATTCTAGGCTGACTTAGCCTTCCACTGACTCCAAAGCTCACGAACGTCCCAGGCGTTTTCGGCCATGATCGACACCCCGTTGGCTCCGGTGCGCCTGGTCTTGCCGGCGATGATCAGAATTCGGTTGTTGAACAGGATATGGCTGCACCGGTTCTGCGCTTCGTCAAAGAACGTCGAATCCGAACAGCCGTAACCGTCGTCTAGCGAAATGAATACCACGCGTTTGCCGGAGCGCATCGGGGGAGTCTGAGTTGCCACTCGAATGCCGGCCACCAACACCTCGGACTTGTTTCTAAGGCCAACGAGTTCGCTCGAGTGCACCACACCCATCTCATCTAGCATCGGGCGATATTGTTCGAGCGCGTGCTCGGTCACGTCCATCTTCAGGATCGCCAGCTCGGCGGCAACGATTTCGTTCTTGGTTGGCGCGGTGTTGCCCTTCGGTAGGCGCTCGAGAAGTTCGAAGTCGAGCATTGGCTGGTTTGGGTCGGCAACCGGGCGTTTGACGATCGCGTTGAGCTCGCGAACTCGGGCGAGGATGTCTCCTCGGTTGTATTCGGTGCCGTTCACGAGCGAATCCAAGGCACCCACGGTGGCTAATCGTTCCAGCGTGCGACGAGACGGCCTAGCCCTGCGGTAGAAATCCGCCACGTCGTTGTATGGCCGGTTTTCGATGATGCGTTCGAGCTCTGCCTCGGTCATTCCCTGAACGTCTCTCAGCGCCATCCTGACGCCGTTTGTTTCGACCAGATACTCGTCGGTCGAGAGGTTGACGTCTATCGGCAGCAGGTTCACGCCCAGTCTTCTGGCTTCGGCGACCAGCAGCCTTCGGGGGTACATGCCAGGGTCGTGAGTGAAGAGCCCGGCCAGAAACTCGGTGGGGTGGTGGGTCTTCAGCCAAGCGCTCTGGTATGTGGGTAGGGCAAAGGCGGCTCCGTGAGCCTTGCAGAAACCAAAACTCGAGAAGCTTTTCAGGATCTCCCAAACCTTTTCGATCACCAGCGGGCTGTAACCGCGAATCGCCGCCTGGTGCCTGAAGAACTGTTCAACTGACGCCGAAACCCGCGGGTCTTCTAGCGAACGGCGAAACTCGTCGGCCTTAGCCAACCCGCAACCGGTCATCTTGTCGAAAATGCGCAGCACGTGCTCGTGAAAGATCACCACTCCGAAGGTTTCACGCAGAATCGGCTCGAGATCGGGGTGCATGTATTCGGCCTTCGCGAAGCCGTGACGCCCGTCTAGGTAAGGAGCAATCATGTTGCCCTTCATCGGGCCTGGGCGAAACAGTGAAATCTGAATGGTTAGGTCGTTGAACTCGGTCGGCTGGTGTTTGCCGGTCAGTTCGCGCTGGCCGGGGCTTTCGATCTGAAAGATTCCGAGCGTGTTGGTGGTTCTGATGTTCGCGAAGGTTGCCTCGTCGTCTTTGGCGATCGCGTCGAGGTCTAAGACCTCACCCTTGACGCGCTCGAGCTCTCTAACCGCGTAGGCCATCGCGCTCTGCATGCGCACACCGAGAACGTCGAGCTTCAGCATGCCCATCGGGTCCATGTCGTCTTTGTCGAACTGGCTCATCGGTAGGCCGAGCCCGCTCTTTTCTACCGGGGTCAGATCTAGCAGGGTGGCGTCGCCGAGAATCACGCCGCAGGGGTGCATCGAGATGTGTCGGGGGAGTCGGTCGAGACGTTCGGTGATGTCGACCAGCAGGTTCATTTTTCGGTCTTTTTCTAGAGCCTCGGCGACCATCGCGAGCTCGGGCTTCTGCGCGATTGCGCTTCTGAACGAGCGGGCGCTGAAACGCCACATGTTTGCGGCAATTTCGTCGATTTGATCTTCGTCCAAGCCGAGGGCCAGCCCGGAGTCGCGCATCGCTCCGCGCCCGCGGTAGGTGGATTGCATCGACAGCAGAGTCACTCGGTTAGAGCCGTAGCGCCTGAAGATGGCTCGGTAGATGTCGTGCCGCCTGGCGGATTCAACGTCGATGTCGATATCGGGCAGGCTAGAGCGCTCGATCGAGAGAAATCTCTCGAAGAGCAGGTCGTGCTCGATCGGGTCGACCCCGCTGATGCCGAGTAGATAGTTGGTTAGCGAGCCGGCCCCAGAGCCTCGGGCCGCGATGCGAATCTTCATGTCGCGAATCATTTGGGCCACGTCGGCCACGGTTAGAAAGTAGGTGGCGAAGCCGAGTTTGTTGATGGTGACCAACTCTTTGCCGAGGCGGTTGCGAATCTCGAGCAACCTGCGCTCTTTGATGTTTGGGTAGCGCCAATCAATCGCCGAGTAGGCGCGTTGCCAGAGCACCTCGAACGGGTTACCTTCGATGCCCAGGGTCGATTTCTCGGGAGTCTTCGGTTTGCCCCAGCCGCAGTCGTTCGGTGGGTTCAACCGGCAGCGGTCGGCTAGGGCCTCGGTCGCCTCTAGTAGTCTTTGGGCACGCTCGCGATCGTTGGTGATTTCTACGGCGAGCGAAACCATCGAGGCGGGTGGCTTCAGCCAGGCCTGCGCATTAGGTTGCGGCGTGAACGAGCCGAGTGGCTCGAGAAACCTTGCCGAGTCGAGCACGTCTGCTGTCAGTGCGTCGTCTGGGCTTAGGTAGCGAACCGCGTTGGTCAGAACGCTCGGCACCCCCATCGAGTCACCCAGTGCCAACATGCGCGAGGCAACCGCCGAAGACCCGGCGCTCTCTGGCTCTGTGCGGTGGTTGGTCAGTTCGATCGCCAGGGCGCCTTTTGCCGCAAAGAATCTTCGCCACTCGGTCAGCGCTGCCGCTGCCGTTGAGCGATCGCGGTTGATTGCCGCGAAACCGAAGTCGGTGTCTTGGCCGATTAGCACGGTGCAAAGCGCGAGTCCGTCGCGAATCACGAGTTCGGCGAGTTCTTCTCGGGTGATCGATATCGGTTTGCCCTTTTTGGCTGCCGCCGAAACGACGTGGCACAGGGCCGCCCAACCGATTCCGCCATCGTTGCCTTTGGCGAGGACAACGACTCTACCGAGATCTTTGACGGCGAGATTGACGCCAACTATCGGATCGATTCCGAGCTTTAGGCAGGCCCCCATGTGTTTCACCGCACCGTAGAGGCCATCTCGGTCGGTGATGGCTAGGGCCGACGCACCCTGCGAGGCGGCTGCCTCGACAAGCAGTTCTGGCCTGGTAACCCCGTAGTGCCCGGAGAACGCTGAGGCTACGTTTAGGTGAGTGAACATCTATTCGTAGACGCGCACCAAACGCCAGACATCCAACATTGCGTCGTGCACGAGCTCGAATTGGTTTTGTTTCTTCGCTGGGTCGGCGGCGATCATTCGCCACATTTCTACCTCGAGCACGCCAGCTCCGATGCCGCGTTGAACCCTCGCCGATTCGACCCACCACTGTTTTCTGGCAAACCAGCGCACCGGTTTTGAATTCACCAGGTAGTGGCCGCCCTTCCAGCTGAAACCGATGGGGGAGCCGGTTTTGTCGACCGAAACCTCCACTCGATCATTGATCAGTGTCACTTTTCATACCTCCCGAGTTATTCGAACATTTGTTCGAATATGTAGAGTGTATGCACTCCCGCCGACAATGCAAATCGAGTGGGTTTAGAGGGGCAGAATCAGGTTCGAATCGTTTTCGCTAACCTTGCCAACCCTCGCCGCTACGGGGGTGAAAAGCGCTTCGGCGGCAACTTCATCTGAACCAGACGAAATCGCCCCCAGAAGCTCCTGGTCGCCGATTATGTGTGGATCAAGCCAGGCCTCGAAGGTATCCGGAGTCAAAAGTAGCGGGTTGCGGTCGTGAATGTGGGCGAGTTCTGGCGCCGAGTCCTTGGTTAGCGTCGTGGTCGAGAGCAACCAACTGCCGTCCGGCTTCTTCCACCACTCGTAAAGGCCAGCCAGCGCAAACATTCCCTCGCCCGCGTTGATGTAGAAGGGTTGCTTGGTGCCGTCGGGTTTCACCTGCCACTCGTAGTAACCCGAAGCCGGTATCACGCAACGACGCCGAATCACCGAATCCTTGAAAGAAGGTTTTTCGAGAATGGTCTCGATGCGTCCGTTGATCAGGGGAGCGCCTTCACTCTCACCTTTAGCCCAGCGAGGCACAAGACCCCAGCGTGCCGAGTGGAGTTCCCTGCTTAGTTCGCCAACCGGGCCGCCGTCCTCGTCTTTTTCAAATGAGCGATCAACCACAATGGCAACCTGCTGAGTGGGGGCGACGTTATAAGAGATTGCAGGCATTTCGCCGATGACTTCGTCGACTTCGAAGGTGGTGACTATATCGCCAACAGCCTTGGCTACAACAAAACGACCGCACATTAGATTTTCTCGCTGCCGCCCTTGGCAAACTTCTCGGCTGCCTTCTCGATACGCGTCTTGACCAGGTGTCCGGCCACGATTGCAACGATCAGAAGTGCTGCGAAAATGATGCCACCCCACTGGGCGTCCTTGGCGAGCGACTGCCAAGCGTTGCCCGCGGTCCAACCGAGTGAGACGTAAACCCCAGACCAAAGGGCGCAGGCGGCCAGAGTCCAGCTAATGAAGCTGCGGTAGCGCATCTTGGTCATTCCGGCGATTACTGGGACGAGAGAGTGCAGAACTGGAATGAATCGCGAGATTGCGACTGCCACACCGCCACGCTTGTGAACGAAGGAGTCGCCGAGTTCCCAGTTTTTCTCGCCGATCTTCTGGCCGAGCCAGCTCGCGCGAATTCGCTTGCCGAAGACCCGCCCAATCCAGAATCCAACCGATTCGCCAGCCAGTGAACCCGCAATCACAAAGAGCATCAGCCCCATGAAATCGATAATGTTGTGAACCGACGAAGCGGTAATCAAAACCACGCTGTCACCGGGAACGATGAGTCCGAGAAACAGCGAGGTTTCGGCAAAGATTGCACCGAAGGCGATCAGGTCGCGCGTGATCGGTTCAATCGATTGGACTGAGGCAAAAAGCCAGCTGATGAATTCGGTCACGAGTCAAGTGTCGCATTCAAATCTGCTGAGAGAAAAGTCTCATACGCTTGTTGAAAGCCTCTAAATGCTTTGGCTTGGCCAAGGGGCCACCCAGGTCGATCCAGTGTTCGACCTCGCGGATACCGTTCAACGCGCTGAGTAGCCAAACTTCGCAACCGATGAGTTCCGAAGGCTTTGCTCGAACGAGCCTGACTTCAAACCCGCTTTGTTTCGCAATCTCAAGCACCAGGTTTCTAGTGACGCTTGGTAGCCAACGAACCGCGTCCGATGGTGCAAACAGGACGTCGTCTCGCCACCAAAGAAGCGAACTCAGTGCACCTTCAGAAATGTAACCTTCGGAGTTCAAGATGATTGCCTCGTCGGCACCGTTCATCTTTGCCTTGCGACGAAGCTGTTGGCCGAGGCTGAGATCTGGGCCCTTGATGCTCGGGTTGATTCGAGGGTCTGGCTCTGGCAGGGTCCAAACCGTCAACTTACCCAGGGGATCTGGCGCTTTGCGCAACCTAAAAAACAGCTGACTTGGTGATTCGGAGCCAAGGTGAAGTTCGAATCTTGGCCACCAGCGTCCGGTTCTCGGAATCAGCGCAAAAGACTGCTCGAAGAACGATGGTAGGTCTTCGAGGTGCTCGGGCGAAACGATTGCAACGCCCGAGGTGAAACGCTCCTTGTGTTGCTCGATTGCGTGGGTAGCGCCGTTTTCGATCAGTAACGAATCGGCTACCGCGAGGCCGACTTCTTGCTCGGCAGGCTCGGAAATGGCCGCCAGAGTGCCATTCTTGTATAGGTAAAACTCACCGAAATCCACGGTAATAATCTATTATCTGCGGAACGCGGTTTTTACCAATCGATTCGAAAGGCTCCCGTGCAGCTCTACTGTGAACGGCTTGACGGGTGGAGCGCGCCTGCAGATGCCTTCATCACGCTGCACGCGACCGACCGCTACGCGTTTTGGTTGGACCGGGAGCATTCGGTGCACGATCGGTTCAGCGTGATCGGATCCGGCACGCCGAGCAGCCTCTCTGCCCTGCAGCCTGGCGAATTTGAGGCCGAGTTACCGTTCGCCTTTCGTCCGGGTTTAGTCGGTGTCTTTGGCTACGAGTCAGGGCACGACGAGTTTTTAGCCGTTGATCGTGCACTAGTTTTCGACCACGAGAACCGGCACATCTGGTTTATCGGCCTGTTTGCAACAAGCGCCGAGTTTGATCACTGGTTTCAGGCAGCACTACTTCGGTTGGCCCTGGTCGGTGGCGAAACCGCTGCCTACCGCAACTCACACTCAACTTCGACGATCACGAACCCGGTGCTTCGACACTCGCCCAGTCGTTACCTTCAACTGATCGAGGCCGCTCAGCGACACATTGCGGCGGGGGATGTCTACCAGCTCTGTCTAACCAACGAACTAACGGCTAGCGGTGAGGCCGATTCGCTCGAAACATTCCTGCGGCTGAGGTCGCTGAACCCCACGCCATACGCGAGTTACCTCAAGCTCGGTGAACGAGCGATTGTGAGCACCTCGCCGGAACAGTTCTTGCGCGTGAGCGCCGACGGCTGGGTTTCTTCAAAACCCATAAAGGGAACCAGGCGTCGCGACGAGGATCCGGCCAAGGATTCCGAACTCGCCGCAGAGTTGGCTAGCAACCTCAAGGAGCGAGCCGAGAACCTGATGATCGTCGATCTGATGAGAAACGACATCGGGCAGGTTTGTGAACCCGAAACGGTCGGGGTCCCCGAGCTGTTCCAGGTCGAGACATACAAGACCGTCCACCAGTTGGTCAGCACTGTTGTTGGTCGTCTTCGCGCAGACAAGAGTCAGCTTGACGCTATTCGGGCAGCGTTTCCGGGCGGCTCAATGACCGGCGCTCCGAAACTGCGAGCCATCGAGATAATTCGAGAGCTCGAATCGGGGGAGCGCGGGGTTTATTCGGGTGCCGTCGGTTATTTGGGTTTTGACGGTTCGGTCGACCTAGGCATGGTCATTCGAACAATCGTCTTCGAACCGGGTGGCGTTCGTATCGGTATCGGCGGCGGAATAACCTCAGACTCGATTCCTTCGGAAGAGCTCGAAGAAACCCACCTGAAGGCAAAGGCAATGCTGACCGCGCTTGGCCTCGAAGACCCGTGGTCTTGGTAACCTTGACGAGTCCCTGAAACACTTCGAAGAGTTGAGCAAATGACCGAGCACGAAAGCGAATATGACATCGCTGCGCTTCAAGAACGCTGGTTGCCGGTCTGGGACGACCTAAAGCCGTTCAACTCCGGAATCGAGGGCGATCCTCGCCCCAAGAAATATGTTCTCGACATGTTTCCTTACCCATCCGGCGACCTGCACATGGGCCATGCCGAGGCCTACGCGCTCGGTGACGTAATCTCTCGCTACTGGGTTCAGCGCGGCTACAACGTGATGCACCCAATCGGTTGGGACTCGTTCGGCCTTCCTGCCGAAAACGCCGCCATCAAGCGCGGCTTGGACCCTCGTGGCTGGACCTACGACAACATTGCGCAGCAGCGCGCATCGATGCGCCGTTACGCCTGCTCATTCGACTGGGATCGCGTCCTGGTCACCTCCGACGAGATCTACTACCGCTGGAACCAGTGGCTGTTTCTAGAGTTCTACAAGCGCGGGCTTGCCTATCGCAAGAATTCCGCAGTCAACTGGTGCCCCTCCTGCCAGACAGTTTTGGCTAACGAGCAGGTAGTTCAGGGACTATGCGAACGCTGCGACTCGGTGGCCACGAAAAAAACCCTTACCCAGTGGTATTTCAAGGTGACCGAATACGCCGACCGGTTGCTAGATGACCTAGACACCCTCGAGGGCAACTGGCCATCCAAGGTGCTTTCGATGCAGCGAAACTGGATCGGTCGCTCCTACGGTGCCGAAGTTACCTTTGACGTCGAGGGTTTCGACGAAGCGATCACCGTCTTCACCACCCGGCCAGACACCTTGTTCGGCGCAACCTTCATGGTTGTTGCTGCCGATAGTGCTCTCGCTGGCAAGCTTGCCGCCGGTGCAGATGCCGACACCCGCAAGGCTTTCGACGCGTATCTCGAACGGGTCAAGAAGTCCAATGACA
>WLPL01000016.1 GCA_009698805.1 Actinomycetota bacterium
CATGGCACCTCCGAGCGTTGTGACTTTGACCTGCGGTGAGCAAGTTATCTCGGTAGCTCACTCGAATGGGGCCCGACGGATATGGGATGGCGAGTCGATGGTCCGCATCGATAAAGGTGAAGTCTCGGTCGCAGTTTTTGAGCTGGTTGCTAGTGCGGAGCCTCGATTGGTTGAGATCTGGTTGCCGCACAACTGCAACATCGAGCTGCTTTCAATTACGGCGGATGCGCCGTTGGAGGCTGCCTCGATAACCGAACCTCGATGGGTTCACTACGGATCTTCGATTAGCCACAGCATCGAAGCCGATGAACCAGTTGGGGTCTGGCCGGTGGTTGCCGCACGAAAACTCGAGCTAGACCTCTTTAGCCTCGGAATAGCCGGTTCGGCAAACGTGGAGCAGTTCGCGGCGCGGGCAATTGCCGAGCAGCCTGCCGACCTGATTAGCCTGAAAATAGGCATCAACCCGGTCAATGGCCGCAACATGACTCGGCGAACCTTTGTGCCTGCCGTGCACTCCTTCTTAGACACGATTCGGGCCGCGCAACCAGACACCCGCATTGTTCTGATTTCACCCATCTATTGCGAAACCCACGAAACCTCGCCGGGCCCAACCCTTGGTGGGCTTGATGGTCGCCTGAAGGCCTCACCTGAGAGCACCGAAGCCTGGGTCGGCGATCTAACCCTCTCGATGATTCGTGAACTACTTAAATCCATTGTTGATCGCCGCGAAGACTCGAGGCTCGAATACCTCGACGGGCTAGAGCTGTTTTCGGTGTCTGAGGCTTCGCTAATGCCTGATGGCTTGCACCCAAATGCCGAGGGCTACCGACTCATAGGTGAACGATTCGCGACAATCGCGAAAGCTCGCGGCTACCTGAGCCGGTAGTGACACCGTCGCTGGCCTAGATTGAGATGATGAACGCCATTACTGTCTTTGGTTCCTCTGGGCTCGACAATCTCGAGTCTGGGAATCCCGTTGCAGTTCTGCTTCACGGCTACGGAGCCGACGAGCGCGACCTACCTGGAATCATGTCGGCACTGCCTGACTTGGCCTGGGTTTCACCAAGGGCTCCTGAAAAGACGCAGGTTGGTGGTTGGGGTTGGTACGAAACCGTTGACCCGCTAAATCCATCCACAGAAGAACTGCTTGATGCCACGGCAACTCTGTGGGAGTGGATTGATGCGTTCCTGCCCGAAACTTCGCCCTTGGTGGTAATCGGATTTTCTCAAGGCGGCTTGATGGCCACGCAACTTTTGAGAACGCGTCCGAGTCGATTACTCGCAACGGGAATCTTGGCTGGCTTCGTGGGCCAAGGTTCGATGCCGGCCGACGAAGAACTGTTGGCCTTGAAGCCCAAGGTCTTCTATGGGCGAGGAGTCGAGGACATGGCAATCACCCGGGACGCAGTGGCCAGCCTCAACGGTTGGTTGCAGTCACACACTAGAGCCGTAACAAAGACTTACCCGGCGCTCGGGCACTCAATAGATCAGCGCGTTTTGCAGGATCTGTCGAAATATCTGGAGCCGCTGTTGGGTGCCTAGTTAATCGATCGTTGCCAGGTAACTGTCAACGGCCGTAACCAAGATGTTCTGGTCTTCAGCGGTTTGATTTCCGTATTTCAAAGTCGTCAGGTCACCGGTAGCTAGGGTTTGTGAAGTGGCGATTCGCCCGCTCGCAACCGTGATCAATGCTTTATAAACAGTGCCATCAAAGTTCTGGCTGGTTGCGAAGGTGCCGTCCTTTGCGCCAAAGGTAACTTCGATTGGTGCTGGTTTGCCGGCTTCGTCGGCCATGCTGAATTCGTACCAGTCAGCACAAGCGACCAACCCAGTTAGTTCCCAGATGATCTCGTACTTATCGGGTTTGGTGAAATACGCAGCGTTGAAGTCCTTATAGCCTTTGGCCTTCGGTGTCATGACCACCTTGGTGTCACCGGCCTGCTCGACAACCCCAAAATTCTGGGCGGTTTCACAACTGGTTTTGGCAATGGCCTTATATGCCGCCTTGGCCTCGGCCGGAGTCATCGAGGCGGTAGGGCTTGCGCTCACGGTCGGCTCGTCCTTAGCGGCGCAGCCGGTGAGTATTGCCGAAACTAGTAGAACGCCGACAAGTGCAGCGAAACTACTTTTCTTATTCACTCTTTTTGTCTTTTGCGGCCGACTTGGCCTTCTTCTCAAGACGCTTCTCTTTTAGGTTCTTTGCCGGTGCGGTCTTGGCGGTGTTCTTTGACGGATTCTTCTGGGCCATGATGCCCTCCTATTTCAGGCACATTTGGCCTACGCCCCTAACTTTACAAGCAACTCCATCTTTCGGTGCTATGGTCAGAGGACGTGTGTGCGCGCGTCCTCGAATTGAAAAGGGCGAATAATGCGCAAACTAATCACGATAATTTCTGCTTTGGCTCTAACGCTTGTAGCGTTGCCAGCTCACGCGTTCGACAACACGTGGATCACATTCCCGAACCTCAGCGCCGTGAAAGTCGTGGCCACCAATACGAAGACGATTGCAAACGGCTATTCGCTTTCGACTCAGTCGACCGGTTTCGACTTCGCTTACACCGGCCCCGCTGGCAGTGCTGGCAAGTTTTCGCAGATCAATATCTTCGATGTAACTGGCTCTCTAGGTATGTCGCTCGCGGCTAACTCGGTGGGCACCAGTTCAGCCGGTTGTGACCCTCAGGTGCTTTCATCTGACACTCACACCTGCTTCTTCAGGCTCGACGGTGTCGGCAAGGCCCTGATTCACGTGGGTTTGAGCAACGTGACCTCGGCGGCGGCTTTCAAATTTAAGATTTTGGCTGGCCCAAACATTCAGGAGTCTGGAATTGCCCAGGTCATGTTTGTGGCACCAACCAACAAGGTCACTGCCCTTGCAGCCAGCTCTAAGGCACTTGCTGGCGGAGCCGGCGGCGTGCAGTTCAAGGTGACCCAAGACGGCAAGGCGGCGGCTGGAATTCGAGTGACCGTGAAGTTCACCGGAATCGGCGCATACCTTTCTACCGCGGTTGCAACCTCAGACGCCAAGGGAATCGTCACCGTTTACCTGAGCAATTTCGCCAAGAAGAAGGGTTCGAGCGTCGTGACGGTCAAGATTGACGGCGGAACCGCTACTTCAAAGGCGACCATCAACTGGGTCGGCGGTTCGCTCTACTAAAGCTTGCAGGCGGGGGTGCCGCCGGGTAGCCGGTGGCGAAACCTCGCTACTAGCGCGTAGCCTGCAGCGCTCATCCAGCAGAACGGCGGCACGACCAGAAGAAACGCGATTCCGGTCAGCAGCCAGTTCTTTTGCAGCCTGAGCAGTTGAGCAAAAGCCTCATGCCCGCCAAAAGCATGGCCTTGGTCAATCAGGTAGACGCGCTTTTGCGCTTGGGGTAAGAGAATCCCGTATTCGGTGACATCGATGAACTGCCAGGGGTGTGCGATCACGCTGGCCTTCGAGTGCTTCACGATGAAGTTGGCCGACGAGGTGCAAAAACCGCAGTCACCGTCAAAAATTAGAACAGGGTTGGCCATCTGAAACCTTTTCGTTGCTTCAAATCTACTCCGAAGCACGAAAGCCCCCGCACGAGGCGAGGGCTTTCGGTTGAACCTTTTGACTACTGGATGCCGAAGAAGGCACCGATTGCTGCCTTCACACCCTTGTCGTTTGAAAAGAGGATTCCGAGCAGGAAGAGCGACAAAACTGCCGCACTCACCAAGAACGAAAGGTAAGCGAATACGCGACTGAGGATCTCTTTGCGCATATCGGCAGCTTTACCTTTGCGAGCACCAGGGACAGCGTGCTGTGCATTGGTGATGAGTCGAACACCGAGAGCGAAAAGTGCGGAGACGACCACGGCAACTACGACTGATGCCGAAGCGACTAGAAGAAGTTGGTTCCATTTGATGTCCATTATTTTTTACCCTTTCCCTTGGCTGCCTTAGCGGCCTTGGCTGCTTCGGTGCGAACCTGACGAGGTGAACGTAGCGCAGTCGCAGCAGCGACTTCTACCTCGCTCGGAGCTACATGCCTTGAACTGACTTTGTTGCGAGCCGAAACACGGAAGATTCCGTAAGCGGCTAGCAGGAGGATGATTCCGTCAATAATCAATCCGGTAATCCCAAAGGTGTGAACCAGGTAAGCCGATGCGCCACCGACGATTGCCGAAGCTGGCAGAGTGACCAACCAACCGAGTGCTATCTGCCCGGCCTTGTTCCAACGAACCTGAGCACCGCGACGTCCGATACCTGAACCGATTACCGATCCAGAGGCGACCTGAGTGGTCGAAAGCGCGAAACCGAGGAAGCTCGAGGAGAGAATGGTCGCACCCGAAGATATCTCTGCTGCAAACCCCTGTGCCGGGCGGATCTCGGAAAGGCCCGAACCCATGGTCTTGATGATTCGCCAACCACCGGTGTAGGTACCGATCGCGATGGCTAAGGCCGAAGCGAGGATTACCCAGAACTGAACCGGAGCGTCCTTGGTCACCAAACCGGCGGAGACGAGAACCAGGGTGATGATACCCATGGTCTTCTGCGCGTCGTTGGTTCCGTGTGAAAGGGCAAGCAGTGAAGACGAGAAGATCTGACCGATCTTGAACTTGCCACGGCCTGTTGCAATGCCGTTCTTCTTGCGAGCGCCTTCTGAGCGCCCGGTGATTATGTAGGCGGTCAAGGTGGCAAGGGCTGATGCCAAGCCGGCGATTAGCGGAGCGAAGAGAGCCGGAATCAGAACCTTTTCAACGACCTTGTCGAAGTGCACTGAGCTGAAGCCCATCGCGACCACAGCGGCACCGATTAGGCCACCGAATAGGGCGTGAGATGAAGATGATGGCAGGCCGAAGAGCCAGGTCAGCAGGTTCCAGAGAATTGCTCCGGTAAGAGCCGCGAAGATAATTTCGGGCTGGATCAGCGAGCCGCCAGAAGATGGATCATCGTTCAAGATGCCCTTCGAGATGGTCAGCGAAACCTGAGTCGAGAGAAATGCGCCCAACAGGTTCATGATTGCGGCGACTGTAACTGCCGTTTTGGGTTTCATTGCGCCGGTCGCGATTGGGGTTGCCATCGCGTTGGCGGTGTCGTGGAAACCGTTGGTGAAGTCGAAGAACAACGCAACAACGATTACAAGTGGGACAATGATTAGCGGATCCACTTAACGCCCTTCTGTTTTTGAATGAATAGAACTTGGACTAAAGATTGATTCACTTTGTAGCCTAAATCAAAGTCGTTAACCTTGCGAACCTAGGATGAACAATAAGTTAACGGATTCGAGGCTGGCCAGGTGCGAATATACTTGAGTCTGAACCGCGGGAGGCGAGTATGACCAGCAAGCACGAGGCAAAGCTTGCCGACGGACGCGACATCTTTTTTTACGATGACGCCGGCTCAGCCTTGCCTGCGAACCGCAGAGAAGACACTCGAACAGCAGAACCCCGGCCGGAGCTCGCCGAGATGCGCTTGGACGTTCTAAGCGGCGAATGGGTCTCGGTTGCCGCCCACCGACACAACCGCGCATTCATGCCGCCGACTCACGAATGCCCACTTTGCCCTAGCCACGCCGGTTTTGCGTCCGAGGTTCCAGACAACTTTGACGTCGCAGTTTTTGAAAACCGAAACCCATCTTTCGCCCAGGTGGCCGCAACCATCGATGACCCAAACTACTGGGTCGAGCCAAAGCTGCCGATCGGTGCGCGTAAACCAGCGATTGGTCGGTGCGAAGTGGTGGTTTACTCCCCCGAGCACGAAGGTTCGCTGGCAAGCCAGAGTCTGACTCGAGTGAGAACCATTCTCGACGCGCTGGCCGACCGCACCGATGCGATCATGCGCATGCCTGGGGTCCGCACGGTGTTCCCGTTCGAAAACCGCGGCGAAGCCATTGGTGTGACTCTGCATCACCCGCACGGTCAGATCTATGCCTACCCATACGTGACTCCAACTCAGGAAAAGGTCTTTGCGTCATTGTCTCGCCACGGCCTCGACCTGTTTCAAGACATCCTCGATTTCGAGCAGGGTAGCGAGCGTGAACTGATCCGTGGCGAACACTTCACCGCGTTCGTTCCATTTGCCGCCCGCTGGCCGATTGAAGCGACGATAATGCCGCACCGTCACGTGCAGAACCTGACCCAGCTGAACGAGGACGAACTAAGCGAACTTTCTTCGATTTATTCACGTGTGCTTAGAGGTGTGGACGCGATTTACAGCAGCCCGACGCCTTACGTGGCTGGTTGGCACCAGGCGCCAAGCTTCCCTGGCGGCGAAAACTTTAGGCTGCAGTTCAAACTGACTTCGCCGAGACGCGCCGTCGACAAGTTGAAGTACCTGGCCGGTTCGGAATCGGCAATGGGAGCGTTCATCGCAGACACCCCGCCAGAAAAGACCGCCGCGCTGTTGCGCGAAGTTCTCTAGAGGCTCGGGTCTGGAATCATTACGTACTTGGTTTCCAAGTACTCGTTGATGCCCTCTAAACCACCCTCGCGGCCAAGGCCAGAAGCCTTCACGCCACCGAAAGGGGCCGCCGCGTTCGAAACCAAACCGGTGTTCAAACCAGTCATTCCGGTGTCTAGCGAGTCAATAAGTCGCATTCCGCGCTTGAGGTCCTCGGTGAAAGCGTAAGACACAAGACCGTACTCGGTGTCATTGGCCAGACGCACAGCCTCTTCTTCGGTCTTGAACCGAACAATTGGCGCAATTGGGCCAAAGATCTCTTCGCTCAAGATGGTCGAGCCAGGCTTGACGTTGGCGAGGACGGTCGGCTTAAAGAAGTAGCCGTCGCCACTGCCCGATTCGCCACCGACTACTAGGTCTGCGCCTTCGGCAAGGGTTGCATCGACGAGGCGCTGCATGTTTTCACGAGCCTTCTCGTTAATGACCGGGCCGCAGGTGGTATCGGCGTCGACTCCGCGTCCGAGTTTTAGAGCACCCATGCGCTCACCGAGTTTGGCGGCGAAGGCGTCGGCAACCGACTCGTGCACGATGAAGCGGTTGGCAGCGGTGCAGGCCTGGCCGATGTTTCGCATCTTGGCAAGCATCGCTCCGTTTACCGCAGCTTCTAGGTCGGCGTCGTCGAAGACCAGGAACGGGGCGTTGCCACCGAGCTCCATTGATGTGCGAAGGATTCTCTGAGCCGATTGCTCTAGCAGCTTGCGGCCAACCTGAGTCGAACCGGTGAAGGTAATCTTGCGCAGACGGGTGTCGGCGATGATCGGGCCAGAGGTTGCGGCAGAGGTGCTAGTTGTGATCACGTTTACGACACCGGCCGGTAGCCCTGCTTCTTCCATGGTCTGCACCAAGAGAAGGGTCGTCAGTGGGGTTAGTTCGGCCGGCTTGACCACCATGGTGCAACCGGCAGCAATCGCTGGGCCGATCTTGCGCGTGGCCATCGCGAGCGGAAAGTTCCAGGGTGTGATTGCAAACGCCGGGCCAACTGGGCGCTGGGCGACGAGCATGCGACCGGTGCCCTCTGGCGAGGTGCCGAATCGACCCGAGATCCTTACGGCTTCTTCGCTGAACCAGCGCAAAAACTCGTTACCGTAGGCAACTTCGCCTCGGGCTTCGGCAATCGGCTTACCCATTTCTAGCGAAATCAAAGTAGCGAATTCTTCGGAGCGTTCGCGGACAAGTTCGAAGGTTCGACGAAGCAGCTCGCCACGTTCGCGCGGTGCAACCTTGGCCCAAGCGGCCTGGACTTCATCTGCCGCGGTGAGCGCGGCAAGGCCGTCTTCGGCCGTTGCATTGGAGATTTCGTGCAAGACCTTGCCGGTTGCTGGGTCTTCGACCTTGATCGGCGCACCGGAACCGGCGACCCACTTGCCTCCGATGTATAAACCGGTGGGGACTTTTGCCAGTAGTTCTTGCTCAGAAAGCGCCATTGCTGTTCCTATCGATATTTCTTTTGGATACTTACAATCCTACGATTGCGAATTATTGGTTTGAGAGTTTGTTGCCGCAACGGTAGAAAGCCGTTGCCAATGTATCAATCGCCGAATTTGTTTCGCCCGTGACTGTCCCAAGAGCGTAGATAACAAACAGCAATGGGGTGCCGTCCTTGGCGTTAATGATTCCCGCGAGGGTGTAACCGTGCTTGATCCAGCCCGTCTTGGCCAGAATGTGACCGGAGGCGTCGAGATTCTTGCCGTTGAACCGAGCCGCGAGCGAACCTGACTCGTTCGCGACGGGTAGACCCTGCTTGATCACGTCAAAGTCGGCGTAGCTGTTCAAAACTAGCTTCAAAAACTTGGCTAGGACTATCGGTGCCACCCGGTTGTTGTCGGAGAGCCCGGAGCCGTCCTTGAGAACTACCCCGGTGGTATCAAGACCGGTCGATAGCAGGGCCTTCTTTATCGCTAGATCAATCGAGCCGAAAGCTGGGTTCAGGCCTTCCTTGATCGCGACCAGGCGAGCTAGATATTCTGCTTCGGTGTTGTCGGAGGTCTGCAACATGTGTTTGATCCAGGTGCTGATCGGTTGCGACTGAACGGTAGCAATAGTGGTCGGTGAATTCGCTGGCAGCTTGCCTTCTGCCAAGGTTGCCGTTCTGGCAACAGCGCCAAGTGCGGTCTTGAAGGCCTTACCGGCATTCATCACCGGCGTCGTGCTGCGCGGTGAATCCTTGGAACTTGGGCTTGACCTGTCGCCATCTATCTCGAGCGCTGTTACCTCAGACATGTAACCCTTGCTCTGTTCGCTGCGCTCCCAGCTCGGCTCCCAAGATGGCCCGACAAACAGGGACGAGTCCAAAACGATGTTCGTGATCGTGCTCACGTTGTTTGCCGTTGCCCAGGCGTTCACCTGAACGGCGAGGTCACTGAGTTTTGGCGCGTCCTTGTAGACCGACTGTTGGCCAGCTTTGGTGCGCGAAAGTGTAGGGTCGCCAGAGCCAACCAAGATAATCGTGCCGGGGTTGGCCGGGTCGGCGTAAACCTTGGTCGAAACCCGGTAGTTTGGCCCCAGCGCCATCAGGGCAGCGCCGGCGGTGAGAAGCTTCATGGTCGATGCCGTGGCCGCAGGGGTGGTTGATCCGCGGTCAAAGAGAACTTCATCGGTGGCCGGGTTCACGACAACTGCTTGCAGCGAGGCGAGTAGTGGGTCGGTAGCGGCCTCACCCACCTTGCAGGTGCGCGCCAGAGTCGAAGTCGGTGTTGGCGTTGGAGTAGCAGAGCTCGAAGGCGCTGGAGTCTCGGTGGCTTTGGGTGAACTTGCGGCGGTAAATGACATACCCAGGATGATTAGCGCGAGGACCAAAAGCCCGCTCAGCGCGCCAATTCCAACCTGTTTATAGAAGCGGAAACCGCCCTTTTCTTCAGTCACTCAGTTACTCCAAAGTCTTGAATTTCAACAGGTTCGAGTCTACCGCCGCGCCTAGTAGACTTGCCTCATGAACAAATTTGGTCGAATATTTGCCGCCGCGGCAATCGTTATCGGCTTCACTTCACTGCCATCTGCGAGCTTCGCCCACGCTGAAGTTGTCTCGGCAACACCAGCGCCGGAGAGCACCGTTGACGCAGACAATTTCTTCATGATTGACCTCGAATTTAGTGAAGACCTACTGCAAACCGCCGAAGAGACCGGCAGCGCCGTCAAGCTCGTCAATGACTCGACCGGGCAAGAAGTTCACGTGGACTGTGTCTACGTCGAAGGCGCACACCTCGTCGCGCAGGCAGCTCTTTACGAGAGCGGCCCAGTTACACTCACCTGGCGAACGGTCGCCGACGATGGCCACCCGATTAGCGACAGCTACAAGTTCAACGTGACCGGTTCGCAGGACGCTCCGAAGGACTACGTGGGCTACTGCCCGAGCGGACGCGCATACTCCGACAATTCAGCCGACCAGAATACTGCCCCGACCACAGACACGACTTCTTCTAGCAACTCCGGAAACGGCCTGATCGGCCTTGGTGTTGGAGTCGTCATCATTATTGGATTCTCCGTTTTCGGCGGCATCAAAGCGAAGCGTCGCATGGACGAAGAGGCGAACCGAAACGACTAGCTATTTGCCGAGTGGGCGAACCAGCGAATCTACATCGCCAAGAATTTTATTGAATTCGTCAGCCGTCATCAATTTCATCTCCATGACAACCTCGCGCACCGTCTTGTCCTCAAGCGCTGCCCGCTGAGCAATGGCCGTTGCGTTTTCGTAGCCAAGAGTTGGCGAAAGTGCGGTGACCAATCCTATTGAGCGCTCAACATCGTGGCGCAGCTTTTCTTCGTTCGCGGTGATGCCATCGATGCACTTGTCGGCAAGGGTTCGGCAACCGGCCGACAGCTGGGTGATTCCCATCATCAGGGCTCTGGCGATTATTGGCTCAAAAGCGTTCAGTTGAAGCTGGCCACCCTCGGCAGCCATGGTCACGGTCATGTCGTAACCAATGACCGCGAAGGCAATCTGGTTGACCACCTCGGGAATCACGGGGTTTACCTTGCCGGGCATGATCGATGAGCCAGCCTGCACCGGTGGCAGGTTGATTTCGCCAAACCCCGCTCGTGGCCCAGACGAAAGCAGGCGAAGGTCGTTCGAGGTCTTCGACAGCTTCACAGCGATGCGTTTGAGGACACCGCTCACCATGACGAACACACCCGCGTCCTGAGTTGCCTCGACCATGTCTTCGGCGACGACAAAGGGGATTCCGGTCAGCGTGGAAAGACGCTCGCAGGCAAACTTCGAATAGCCCGCCGGAGCGTTCAACTGGGTGCCGATCGCTGTGCCACCGAGGTTGATTTCGCAAAGCAGCGGCAGAACCTCCCGAAGGCGTTGTTCGTCCTCCATAGTCATGCGGGCGAAGGTTGCGAACTCCTGACCTAACGTCATCGGCACGGCGTCTTGCAGCTGGGTGCGTCCCATTTTGATTACGTTGTTGAACTCGGTCGACTTGCGGCTGAACGAACCGCGCAGGTGTTCCATGCTCTCGATCAGGTTGCGAAGCTCGAGAATCAGCGCGACCTTTAGTGCTGTCGGGTAAACGTCGTTTGTCGACTGCGACATGTTTACGTGGTTCAACGGGTGAATGAAGTCGTAGTCGCCCTTGGCATGACCCGCGAGTTCGAGAGCGCGGTTGGCGATCACCTCGTTGGCGTTCATGTTGGTTGAGGTTCCGGCACCTCCCTGAATGGCGTCAACCACGAACTGGCTATCGAACTTGCCTGAAGCAACCTCGATGCAGGCGGCCACTATGGCGTCCTTGATGGTCGTGTCTAACTCGCCCACCGCGTGGTTGGCTTCGGCCGTTGCCTGCTTGACCAGCGCGAGCGCCCGAATCAGGCTTCGATAGTGGCCGATTGGCACACCGGAGATTGGAAAGTTTTGCACCGCCCTGGCGGTGTGGACGCCCCAGTAGGCGTCTTGGGGTACCTCGAAATTGCCGAGGAGATCATGTTCTAGCCTCATTGCTGACATGCCCTCAGTCTTACACGAAATCCGTTTGTAGCCAAACGATTAGTTGGTGAGTCGCGCCCCGCAGGTATAGGCCTTCACGACCAGGCTGTCCAACTTGGTTCGAGTGCCGCCGCCGACTCCCCCGCCTCTGGCGAAGAAGGCGAACACCAGCCGGTGGCCGTCCGAAGCCGTGACGTAACCGGCCAGCGAATAAAGCCCGGGAATGTAGCCGGTCTTGGCCTGAACAACGCCGTCGGGCAACTTGTTCGCCCCCTTGAACCTCGTGCTCAGGGTTCCCGCGCTCGTACTGCTGGCCAGGTAACTAGAAAAGTCGCCGACCGAATCCGAAAAACGATCGATCGCGGCAAGGGCATCAGAAATCAGCTGTGGGGTAACCCGGTCGGCCCGCGCCAGACCGGCGGCATCCTTCATTACCAGCCCCTTCGAACTGACCCCAAGCTGAGCAAGTGTCACCTTCACCATCGGTTCGATCGACTTGTAATTCGTGCCGAGGTCTTGCCACTTTGAAACCTGACGGGCAATGTATTCGACCTCGGTGTTGTCGCTGTACTTCATAGCGTGATCTACCCAGGTCTCAACCGTCGACGAGGTCACCGCGGCAATCTGAGTCAACTCAAGTGGCGCTTTTGGCATTGCTTCGATCGAAGCGGTGGTTGCCTGCGAGCCGAGAGCGACCTTGAATACCTGAGCCGCCTGGGCTACCGGGTCGGTAACCCGCACGCCGCTGTAATGCTTATCGGTTAGGTCGGGGTTCACCCGAGCGCCATCGACAGCCAAACCGACGATTGGTGACACATAACCGTTGGTGCGATCGCTTGGCTTCCAGAACGGGTTATAGGCCACTCCCTGAAAGTACGAATCGTCCACGATGATGTGTCTGATGACAGCACCAACAGGCAATGCGCGAAGCGCCGCCGCTGCCAACCTGGGTAACCGAGCAGGCTTCGAGTAAGTCGTGTAGTGCGGGGGCAGGAGGCGCGAAAGCGTAGGGTCGCCGGCACCTTGCAAGACGAGAGTGCCGGGTGCACCAGCAACCGAATAAACCGCGGTCTGAACCGTGAACTTGGGTGGCAGTTGCATCAGCGCCGAGATGCCAGTCAAAACCTTCAAAACCGACGCGGACGGCGTCTGCTCGGTCGCACGAATACCCACCAGTTGCTTACCCGTGTCGAGATCTAGCACCCGCCCATAGAACTTGCCCAGTTCGCTGGCGCTTGTAAAAGGCTTGAAATTGCAACTGGTTTTCGCTCCGACCGGCTGCGCGAAAGCGATCAACGCGACTGCGCTGATCGCTAACACTGCGAGCTTTCGGAACATCATTCAAGGCTACCCAAAGCAAAGAGCGCCGAGCCCGAAGGCCCGACGCTCTCTGTTGTGAATTTGCTTAGGAAAGAATATCTTCCAAAAGTGCTGACTTCTCGTTCTTGTTGTTCACCAACGAGACGACCAGACCCACTGCTGCCGCGATGAAAGGCAGAAGCACTAAGAACCAACCGAAACTAGTTAGCTGCCAAGCGCCCTCTGGCGTGGTTGGGTCGACATTTGCCGGAGCCAAACTTCCCAGTAGGTTGAATCGGCTCATGAGCATGTAGGTGCCGACGGCAAGTGCAACTGCGGCCACGACTGGTGCAATCGTCGACTTCCAGATGCTGACAGCCTTGTCTTTGCCTAGGTAGACAACGACCGCAACGCTCACGAGGATTTCGACGAACATGATCGCTACAGCGGTCACGGCCGACATCCAAGTGAACAGGTTGGCGATACCGTCTAGCTTGGCAACCGCAAAAATAACGATTACGACTATGGCAAAAATCGAAGTCAGAATGACACCATTGACCGGAGCACCTGCCTTGTTGGTCTTCGAAAGCGACTTAGGAAGAACGCCACCGCGACCGAGTGCGAAGAAGTAGCGCGAGATTGCGTTCTGGAATGCCAGGATTCCGGCGAAGCAGCTAGAGATCACCAACCAGCCCATGATTGTGGACATCCAGGTTCCACCTAGATTGTCATCGGCGATACCGAAGATTACCCCTGCTGGGTTTCCTAGAACGGTCGTGCCAACGGTACTGGCTTTTACAACATAGCCCGCTACTCCATCGTTGTTTCCGCCCATAGCGGTTGCCATCGCAAACGCGGTGAATGCGAAGAGCACTGTGATGATGCTGACTGCCCAATAGGTGGCCCTTGGAACAACGCGCTTCGGGTCTTTCGACTCTTCGCCGTAGATGGCAGTTGCTTCGAAGCCGATGAACGAGGCAAAGGCGAAAGCGATGGCGATACCTGCTCCACCACCGAAGCCTCCAGCAAAGATCGCCGTCGGGCTAAAGGAGTTGGCCAGGTTCATGTTGGCACCGTGGTTCATTAGCACGGCGCTCGAAGTTATGACCAAGGTCAAAAGTTCGGCAATCATCAGAACACCGAGGACCTTAGCGCCAACGTCGACGCTTAGAAGAGATAAAGCGGTAACTAGAACCCAAGCGATTATGGCCCAGGCATACCACGGAAGATTTATTCCGAGGCTAGCGTTCATTTGTCCGGAGAGTACTCCGCCGATGAATCCATAGATGGCAAGCTGAATGGTTATGTAACCAACCAGTGAGGCGAAAGCGGAGGCGACGCCGGCATGCTTGCCGAGGCCTTTACCCACGTAGGCAAAGAACGCTCCGGTGTTGGTGACCTTAGAGCTCATGGCTGCGTAGCCGACCGAGAACACGAGTAGGACCAAACCGACAGCGAGGTAGGTGCCTGGGGCGCCGGCCTGGTTTCCGAGCAACATTGCTACTGGAACGGCACCGGTCATGCCGAGAAGTGGCGCAGCGGCTGCAACCACGAAAAATACAATGCCTACGACACCTAGGCGCCCCTTGCGAAGGCCGGTGTCTGTTGAGCTATTGGACATAAGTCATATCTCCTCATCGAGTGTGGAAATCGTTCGGATATGAACGATTCTTACTAAGCGTGCCGTTATCGGCGAGCGCGGTCAAGTTCATACGGGGGTTTTTGAAATGCTTTTCCGAATCGTTATAAAGTGCTTCGAAGCCTATTTGTTCGGAAGCGAATGATTCGTTACCCTAATTCAATGAGCGAACTCAACGGATTCCTTGCGCCACAGACCCCCAGCGGTAAGAGCGCGATTGTGCCAAACATGCCTTGGTATTACTCGGGCACGCTGCTTACGGTCGAGTACCTAACCGACCCGGCAAACGTGCGGGCGATTCTGCCAGCCGAGCTAGAACTAGCCGACGAAGAACCAGGCGCGGTTGCGATCATCTGGGCCGACTGGCAGTCATGCTCCGAAGGTGGAGCCGAACTGCTCGACCCGGTGCGCTCGCAGTACCTCGAGACCTTCGTGGTTGTTCGCTGCAAGTACGAGGGCGTTACCTACAGCCGCTGTATCGCGATTTGGGTTACCAAGGACTTCGCGATCGCTCGCGGCTGGTTTCAGGGCTACCCGAAGAAGCTCGGCTCGATGCACGTCACTCGCGTCTTCAACCATGGCAAAGCGACTCCCAAGCTTGAAAACGGCGCAAAGCTTGGCGCATCGCTTTCGGCATACGACCACAGACTTGCCTCGGCAATTGTGACTCTTCGCGAGCCTTCGGAGAGCAACGGTTTCGTCAACGGCCACAAGATGCTGCACAGCCGCTGGGTTCCTTCGATTGTGCCGGGTGCCGGCAACTCGCTAGACCAACTTGTGTCTCTCGGCGGCGTCGACGCTGACCTCGGGGCAACCTGGGTAGGAGACGCCGAACTTACTCTCGGCGATTCACAGTGGGACGAGCTGAACTCGATTCTGCCCGTAAAGAAAGTGCTAGCCGGTTACTACCGTGAACTTGGCGTGACCTTCAACGGTGGCAACCTAGTTGCCGACCGCTCAAACCCTTCGGTTTAGTAAGCCTCGAAGTATTCGTCGATTTCCCACTGCGTGACATCGCGAGTGTGATTTGGCACGGCCGCTTCGTAGCGAGCGATTTCGTCGCGCTTCATCACCAAGAACACGTTGATCAGTTCTTCGCTCAACTGCTGGCGCAGTTCGTCGTTGGCTTCTAGCGCGTCCAAGGCCGCCGTAAACGTCATTGGCAACACCGGAGCGGCTTCGTTGTCGTAAGCCATTCCCTCGGCGTCTGGCGGGCATTCAAGGTTGCGCTTGATGCCGTCAAGGGCCGCTGCCAGGATGCCGGCTATGACGAGGTAAGGGTTTGCCGCGCCATCGCCCACGCGAACCTCTAGGCGGGTGCCCTGGCCGCGCTCAGGCGGGATTCGAACCATCGTTGAGCGGTTGTCGAAACCCCAGTTGGCTCGGTACGGAGCCAGGGTGTCGGGGCCGAGTCGCTTGTAGGCGTTTACCGTCGGGTTGGTGAAGGCGGTTAGTGCCATGGCGTTTTGGGTCAGGCCGGCGATCATCTTGCGAGCAATGTCGCTCAACTCTTCGCCTTCGTACATCTTGTTTTTGCCGGCAAGATCGGTCACCGAGAAGTGCAGGTGGAACCCAGATCCGCTCTCGTCGCTCCAAGGCTTGCCCAGGAAGGTTGCGTGCTGACCGCGGCGGGTGATTACATCCTTGATTGCGGTCTTGAACAGGAACGTGCGGTCGGCGGCGTCCAAGGCCTCCGAGTGGTAGAGGTTGATCTCGTATTGCGACGGGCTGAACTCAGCGTTGCCAGCGAAGACTCCGATGTCCATTTGGTCGAGCATTCGCATTAGGTGAAGGAAGTTTCCGTGCGGGTCGACCGAGGCACCGGTCGTGTAAACAAAGCCGGTCCTTTCGTGACCGCGTTTGTAGCTGCCGCCTTCGGTGCGATCGGCGATGTAAAACTCGAGCTCTGGACCAACCACCGGCTGTAAGCCGAGCTTGTTGTATTCGGCGATGACCTTCTTGAGAACCGTGCGAGGCGACATCAGGTTGTCGGTTTGGTCTGGGTTGAACGCATCGGCGATCACATAGGCGACCCCCGGCTCCCAAGGCAAGTTTTTGATTGTTTCTGGGTCAAGCTTTGAAACGAGGTCTTGAAGGCCGTCGGTGGCGATGTTGTTGGCGTCCATGACACCGCCTCGGGTCGTGGTCACCCAGACTCCCTGGCAGAAGGCGGGCCCATTGTGGGCGGCCTTGTCTAGCATGCTGACTAGAAGGTCTTTCGAGCGGGCGATTCCGAGCACATCAGAGTAGATCAGGCGCAGAACATCGATTCCGTCGGCCTTGAGTTTTTCGCGTAGAGCAACGAGGTCAGTACCCATTGCAACTCCTTTGTTATATCGTTAGGGTTCAAACGAATAATAACCCTAGGTAATGTTACAAGTGCGCCATGTTATCGAAAAGTTAGGAAACGCATGAAGGCATTGTTCATTCAGCATGACCACGTTTCGCCTACCGGTCCGGTCGGCGAGCGCTTTCGCGAGCGCGGCTTCGAGACCACAGAGGTGCTCGTGGTCACCAAAGAGAACTTTGCCAACCCGAACGTCAAGTTTGAGTTCCCGGAGATCAACGACTACGACGTGATCATCCCGCTCGGCGCTCCGTGGGGGGCCTGGGACGACGCCTGCATCGGTAACTGGTTGACGCCAGAAATTGCCTGGTTGCGGTCGGCCCTGGAGGCCAATAAACCGGTGTTCGGCATCTGCTTCGGAGGCCAGCTAATGGCCAGGGCTCTCGGTGGCTCGGTTGCCCCGGCGCCAAAGAGCGAGATCGGTTGGGTCAACATCTGGTCAGAGCGCCCAGACCTGGTTAGCAACGGTCCCTGGTTTCAGTTTCACTACGACCGCTGGCAGTTGCCGCTAGGCGCGATTGAACTCGCCCGCAACCCGGTTGCCTCGCAAGCCTTCATCTATGGCAAAAGCCTCGCCGTTCAGTTCCACCCTGAACTAAATGCCGCCGGGCTAAAGGGTTGGCTCGATTGGGGTGGCGACGCGAAGGTACTCGAGGACGGCCAAGACCCAGAGATCATGTATGCCCAAACCGTGGCCGAAGAAGAGGCTGCCCGCGAGCGCACCTACGCACTGGTCGATACCTTCATCGACAAGATCGCAAAGCTCTAGCGGGTAGTTACCTTCACCTGGAATCGCTTGATTCCGTGAACGAAGTTAGAGCGCAGGTAGTCGATTTCACCGACCTGCTCGACCTTGTCGACGCGGCGAATTAGTTCTTCAAACATCACGCGCAGCTCTATGCGAGCGAGCGCGTTGCCGAGGCACATATGCGGCCCACCACGGCCAAAGGTCATGTGCTCGTTCGGGTTTCTGGTGACGTCCATCTTGCCTGGGTTCTCGAAGACCTTTTCGTCGCGGTTGCCCGAGGCAAACCAAGGAACCACCTTCTGGCCGGCCTTGATGTTTACGCCGCCGAACTCGACGTCGCGAGTAGCGGTGCGTCTGAAGTGGTAGACCGGGCTCGCGTAACGAAGGAACTCTTCGACGGCC
>WLPL01000017.1 GCA_009698805.1 Actinomycetota bacterium
ATCTTGGACCTCCCGCTCGAAGAGACCGATGCTGAGCGCACCGAAGCGAAAGCTCGCAAGGCTTCGAACAAGACCGCTATCGAGTTTAGGAAGGTCAAGTTCTCATACGCCGAACAAGGCGGCGAGAAGTCTCAAGAGGTCTTGCAGGGCGTCTCGTTCAAGATTGAGCGCGGCACCCGTGTTGCCATCGTCGGCCCGAGCGGTTCTGGTAAGTCCACTACTTTCTCGCTGATCGAACGCTTCTACGAGCCCACCTCGGGCGAAATTCTGCTCGACGGCCAAACCGTTCACTCTATGAGCCGCGACGCACTTCGCGAACAGATCGGTTATGTGGAGCAGGACGCCCCGGTACTCGCCGGTTCGATTCGCGAGAACCTTTTGATTGGTTCACCAGATGCGACAGACAAGCAGCTGAAGGCGGTTTTGGCCGAGGTCAACCTCACCGAGGTTCTTAAGCGCCACAAGAGCGGGCTCAACGCCGAAGTGGGCGAGCAGGGCATCATGCTCTCGGGCGGCGAGCGTCAGCGCTTAGCCATTGCCAGAGCGCTACTGGCTGCTCCCCCGATTCTGCTACTCGACGAGTCGACCTCGAGCCTCGACGGCTTGAACGAGCAACGGATGCGCGAGGCAATCGATGCCGTGGCAAAGAACCGCACAATGGTGGTTATTGCCCACAGACTTTCGACCGTTATCGACAGCGATCAGATCATCGTTTTGCAGAACGGCAAGATTGTTGGCACCGGAACCCACAAGCAACTACTCAAGAGCACCCCGCTCTACAAGGAGCTGGCTGCCACCCAGATGCTCGACTAGCGGTTAGCACCCTTTAGCGAACCGGTCGTCAGCTGGTTTTGATCATAGACGATGCAGGTGACGATTCGGTCAGCGTTTAACCAGGACTTCGACGAAGGCACCAGCGGGAACATTTGCAGGCTCGACTTGTCATAGCGCAGGCCGGCGAAGGTTTCGAAAGACTTGATGCAGAAGTTGTTTGAGAGCTCAGCGATTTTGGCCTCGTCAAACTTGTCGCCAACGGTTCGAATCTTGCCAGCCGACATAACCTCACCGAAGTGTGGCTTCGCGCAATCGGTTGCCTGAGCGAGCCCAACCGCACCGGTGGCAGCCTCTTTGGTCAGGCATTGGCCCACGGTTAGACCACCGGTGGCAATGGTGATGCCCTTCACGATGTTGAGCGGTTTCGCTGCCGGCTTGCTCGCGCATCCGGCGAGCAGAAGCGTCACAGCGGCGATTGCCAGAATCTTGCGCATGATGCCCTTCCTAAACGTTTCAAGAATACCCGCGAGGAGTAGTGTTGAAGCGATTCAATGACGAAAGGCTTAGATTGAGCATGCCAACTCGCGAGGATGCACTGGCCCTCGACGCCGCAGACCCGCTGGCCAAATACAAGTCGCTTTTCCAGATCAACGACCCCGACCTCTGCTACCTCGACGGCAACTCGCTCGGCCGAATGCCCCTCGAAACCGTGAAGCGAATCAACCGCTTTCTCACCGAAGAGTGGGGTCGCGAACTCGTGGACGGCTGGAGCCACTGGATCGACGAAGCCTCACCCACCGGTGACCTGCTCGGGCGAGCGGTCTTAGGTGCCGGCCCAGGCCAGGTGCTAGTCGAAGACACCACGAGCGTGAACTTCTATCAAATTTGCAACGCCGCAATCAGCGCACGCCCGGGTCGCAAAACTGTAATCATCGACTCGAGCAACTTCCCGACCGATCGCTACGTGCTCGCCGGCATCGCCGAAGCCAGAGGCCTAAACCTCATCACGCTGGACAACGACGGCTCGGGTGGCCCAAACTCGCACCAGATAGCCGCTGAGAACGAATTGATCACCCCCGAGGCCCTCGAGCCGTTCCTGAACGAAGACGTCGCCATGGTCACCCTGCAGGCGATTCACTACCGCTCGGGCGCTCGCCCAGACATCAAGGCAATCACCGAACTCTGCCGTCGCTACGGAATTCTTGTGATTTGGGACGCCAGCCACGCAGCCGGCGCGATCGAACTCGACTTCGATGCCAACGGCGTCGACCTCGCAGTCGGTTGCACCTATAAATACGGCAATGCCGGCCCGGGCTCCCCAGCCTGGCTCTATGTGCGCAAAGAACTCCAAAGCGAGTTACGAGTGCCGATTCAGGGCTGGTTCGCCCAAGACGCCCAGTTCGAAATGGGCCCGTTCTTCGAACCGGCAGACACCATCCGCCGATTCCAGATCGCGAGCCCGAGCATCATCGGTCTGAGAGCCGTGCAAGTCAGCTACGAGATGATCGAAGAAGCAGGCATCAAGGCGATTGCCGAAAAGGCAGCCAAAGGCACCGACCTAATGCTCGAGCTCTACGACGCCTGGCTCGCCCCACTCGGCTTCGGCCTGATGACCCCGCGCGCCGCGAGCAAACGAGGCGGCCACATCACGGTTTCTCACCCCGAAGCCAAGCGAATCTCGGCCGCCCTTAGAAAGTTCGCCAACGTTGTGCCCGACTATCGCGTGCCCAACGGTATTCGCCTAGCCATTGCCCCGCTACCAACCAGCTACACCGAGGTATTCGACGGATTCCTGAGAATAAAGGAATCGGTCGAGCGCGAGGATTACAAAAAAATCGAAGACAACGGAAGCCGTGTCACATGAGTGAAAAAGCAGTCACCTACATTTCCTATTTGAAGGTGGACGAGCTTCTCGACCTTCAAAAACCGCTGAGCGATGGTGAGCACGACGAAATGTTGTTCATCATCATTCACCAAACCTATGAGCTGTGGTTCAAGCAAATGCTCCACGAGGTTGCCGCCCTGCAGAGGGCCCTAGAAGCCGGCGACACCCACCGATCACTCGCCCTCCTCGGCCGCACGCGAACCATCATGAAAACCTGCGTCGCCCAAATCGACATTCTCGAAACCATGACTCCCCTGCAGTTCAACTCTTTCAGAGGCCGCCTCTCATCGAGCAGCGGATTCCAGAGCGCCCAGTTCAGAGAGTTCGAGGCAGTCCTCGGACGTCGCGACCACGCCGGCGCCGACGCCTCCAAGACCTCGGGAATGGGCATGGCAGAACACCTGATCGAAGGCTCCCCAGCCCGAAAGCGCGTCGAAGCCGCCATGGCAAGACCCGCGGTCTGGGACAGCCTGATGGTTTACCTTGCCGGACGCGGCCACAAAGTGCCCCAGAACCTGCTTGAACGCGACGTCACCAAGCCTTACGAAGCGAACGAAGAGCTACAAGAAGTTCTGCTCAAGGTTCACCACGAAGACCCAGACGCCGCAGCGGTTTGCGAACGACTCGTCGATCTCGACGAAGGCCTTCAGGAGTGGCGCTACCGCCACGTAAAGATGGTCGAACGCACGATAGGTCACAAGTTTGGCACCGGTGGCTCAAGCGGTGTCGGCTATCTCGCGTCCACGCTGTTTCACCCGGTCTTTCCGGACCTTTGGGCTATTCGCTCTAGGTTCTAGAGGCGCTGTCGACGACGTTCTTCACGAGCATCGCGCGGGTCATCGGGCCAACGCCGCCAGGGTTCGGGCTTAGGTAGCCGGCGACCGAGGCAACGTCTGGGTGAACATCGCCGAGAAGCTTTGCGCCTTCTGCGCTTTCAACTCTGGTCACACCGACGTCTAGGACGGCGGCTCCCGGCTTGATCCACTCGGGTTGAACGAAGTGTGCGACGCCAACGGCTGCGATGACGATGTCGGCGCGCTTGATGATGTGCTCTGGGTCGCGGGTTGCCGAGTGAATCATGGTGACGGTTGCGTCGATTCCTTTGCGGGTCATTAGAAGCCCCAGTGGGCGTCCGACGGTGATGCCGCGGCCGATGATTGCGACTTCGGCACCCTTGGTCTTGATCTCGTAGCGGTTGAGCAGCTCGACGATGCCAGCGGGGGTGCAAGGAAGAGGTGAGTTCAGGCTTGCGTTGACGCCGAGAACCAGTTTGCCGAGGTTGATTGGGTGGAGGCCGTCGGCGTCCTTTTCTGGGTCCATTAGCTCGAGCATCTCATTGGCGTCGAGGCCGAACGGGAGCGGTAGTTGAACGATGTAGCCGGTGACATCTTTGGCACTGTTGAGGTCTTTGATAGCGGCACGGACGTCGGCTGCGGTTGCAGTGTTCGGTAGGTCGATGCGGATGCTGTGAACGCCGACCTCGGCGCAGTCGCGGTGTTTGCCGGCAACGTAGGTGTGGCTGCCAGGGTCGTCACCGACGAGTAACGTGCCAAGACCTGGGGTGATTCCCCTTTGCTTCAGGGAAACCACTCGATCGGCTAGTTCTGCCTTGATGGTCTTGGCGACCGCCAAGCCATCGATCTTGATAGCGGTCATTACCAGTTCTCGAGGCCTGAGTAGAGCGGGAAGGCTTCGGTGAGCTTGCGCACACGGGCCTGGAGGGCTGCTATGTCTGGGTTTGGCATCAGCACGTGAGCGATGATGTCGGCTACCTCGGTGAACTCCTCGGTGGCAAAGCCGCGAGTTGCAAGGGCCGGGGTTCCGATGCGAACGCCCGAGGTGACCATTGGCGGTCGTGGGTCGTTCGGCACCGAGTTGCGGTTGACTGTGATGCCAACCTCGTGCAGGAGGTCTTCGGTCTCTTGGCCGTTGATCGGTGCGTTTCGGAGGTCGACGAGGACTAGGTGAACCTCGGTGCCGCCGGTGAGAACCTGCACGCCGTTGCCGGCAACATCTGGCTGGGTGAGGCGTTCGGCGATTAGGCGAGCTCCGTCGAGGGTGCGCTGCTGGCGGTCTTTGAACTCCGGGCCCATGGCTGCCTTGAAGGCAACTGCCTTGGCGGCGACAACGTGCATGAGCGGGCCGCCCTGCTGACCTGGGAACACTGCCGAATCAATCTTCTTGGTATATTCCTCTTTGCAGAGAATTAGCCCTGAGCGAGGGCCGGCCAGGGTCTTGTGAACCGTGGTCGAGACGACGTCGGCGAAAGGCACAGGGTTCGGGTGAAGACCAGCGGCTACGAGGCCAGCGAAGTGGGCCATGTCGACCCAGAGCTTAGCGCCAACCTCGTCGGCGATTTTGCGGAACTCGGCGAAGTCGAGGTGGCGGCTGTAGGCCGACCAACCGGCGATTAGCACCTGAGGCTTGACCTCGTGAGCGCGCTCGCGCACGATGTCCATGTCAATCAGGAAGGTTTCTGGGTTTAGGCCGTAGGCGTGAGCCTCGTACATCTTGCCCGAGAAGTTCAGGCGCATTCCGTGGGTTAGGTGGCCACCGTGAGCAAGCTCGAGGCCGAGAATTCGATCACCGGGGTTGCAAAGTGCCATCAGCACGGCAGCGTTTGCGCTGGCGCCCGAGTGCGGCTGAACGTTTGCGTGTTCGGCTCCGAAAAGTGCCTTGGCACGGTCACGGGCGAGGTTTTCGGCTACGTCAACGGCTTCGCATCCGCCGTAGTAACGCTTGCCAGGGTAACCCTCGGCGTATTTGTTGGTGAGCACCGAGCCCTGAGCCTCGAGAACGCTGCGGCTAACAAAGTTTTCGCTGGCGATCATCTCGAGGGTGTGGCGTTGGCGGTGGAGTTCGGCGTCTAGGACTGCAGCGATCTCAGGGTCGGTTTCGCTGAGCGGAGAGTTGAAGCTGGTTGGCAACTTGGACATGTTCGGGGCTCCTACGTTTTTGGTTGTTATTCGGCCCAGGCGCACGACCAAAATACCTATCGCTCCCCGATGGAAACCCATCTTTAGCGCCAGTTGCGATGTGTCAATTCTATCTTTAACCCTTAGGCGACACGATTTTGAAGACGCTCCCCATACATCGTCAAAATGTCTTACAGCGTCAGTATTCTAGTATTTACTTCGTAAAAACGAACTTGAAAGAGATTTAGCTAATGGGTGTTCCAGTAATCATCGGTCTTGCCATGATTTTCGCAGGCATGGCCCTCGCTGGCTGGATCGCGTACACGGTAGTGCAACAGCGTCGCGACGAGCGCCGACGCAGCGCAGACTAGTTAAACTTGAGCGCATGAACGCTCATTGGGTTTTAACCATCATTTGCAAAGACCAACCCGGAATCGTTCACGCCGTGACCGGGGCGATCGTTGCCGCCAACGGAAACATCACCGAATCTTCGCAGTTCTCCTCCGACGACACCGGACGCTTTTTCATGCGGCTACAAATCGAATCCAACTCACCGCGCAACCATCTCGAGGCAAACCTGTCAAAGGTTGTCGAGCAGTACGACATGGAGATCGCCCTCGACGAGGTTGGCCGCAAGCTCAAGACCCTGGTACTGGTTTCGAAGAGCGCACATTGCCTGAACGACATCCTGTTTCGCCAGCGCGCCGGCCTTCTGCCAATCGAGATCCCAGCGGTTTTTGCAAACCACAGCGATCTAGCATCGCTCGCCGAGTTTTACTCGATCCCGTTTGAGGCTCACGAGGTCAAAGACGCCGGTTCCAAGGCCGCCTTCGAGCACCTGCTTCGCGACTACATCAACTCGGCTGGCATCGAACTGATCGTGCTGGCCCGATTCATGCAGATACTCTCGCCAGAGTTTGTCGCCGAATTCGCCGGACGCATCATCAACATTCACCACTCGTTCCTGCCGGGCTTCAAGGGCGCAAACCCCTATGCCCAGGCTCACTCCCGCGGCGTGAAGCTGATCGGCGCCACCGCCCACTTTGTCACTGCCGACCTCGACGAGGGTCCGATCATCGAACAAAACGTTGTTCGAGTCGACCACGGCGACTCAAAAGACGAACTTGTTTCGGTCGGTCAGGACGTCGAGTCGAAGACACTGACTCAGGCGATTCGCTGGTTCGCGGAGCACCGAGTGCTCCTCGACGGTGAGCGCACGATCATCTTCAGTTAGCGCATTCTTCGGTAGAGCCAACCGCCACCGAGCAGAAACGCGAGTGCCAAGGCCGCAAAACCAAGAGTCTTGTCGTTTGTGGCAGGCTGACTCAACTCCGTTTCGCTGGTGAGGGTCGCCAACTTCACCGGAGGTTTAGCCTTTGGCAGCAACCTGCCAGAGTTTTCGGGTTGGTTGGTTTCCGACTCTTCAGGCTTAATCGGTGTTGAACCCGTTGTCGGTGTCGCTCCCGATGGGTGCGAGCGTTTCTTCACCTGGGCCGTGCCGGTCGAGCTTTGACTGGCCGTGCGGTCGATTGTGACGGCGTCCGAGTTGATAACGCTAAGCGGGCCGAGGTTTCCGGTCGCGTCCTGAACGATATTGACTGGTAGCACGAGCCTCACGGTTCCAGCCGAACAACTGCTGGCCGCTAGGCGATAGGTGAGACCTACCAAGACGGTTGTCATCGTGAACTTGCAACCTGTGGCTGTGCCTGAGTGAGAAAACGAATCGATCGCCAAGCCTTGCACCGCCTCACTGAAACGAACCTCGAAGACCGGTTGCGCGGTCTGGCTGGCTCGCTCCAAAAGCGCGATGCTAGCCGTCGGCGCCTGATCGTCGATTGATACCGTCGGCGAGTCCAAAGCGGCCAAAGGGCCCTGGTTTCCGGAGGCATCGGTGGCCGAGAGCGCCTTGAGGGTCACCCAGGTGCTGGCACCCTGCGAACAATCGGTCAGCCAGATCGAATAGGCATCTTTGGATCCCGAGAGCTTCGACAGCTGGCAACTGTCGCCGTGGAGTTGCAACGAGGACGCCGACAACCCGGTCACCGGTTCGGTGAAAACTAGCGAGTAACCGATCAAACCCGGCCGACTGGTTGGGTCCTTTGCAAAGGTGAGCGCGGTCGGAGCGTCGAGGTCAACAAGAACTCCCGAACTGACAACAGCGGCCAGCGGCCCCGAGTTTGAACTCAGGTCGCTCGCTCCCGACGCCTTCAGGGTGAGTGTCGCCGTGGTCGCCGAGGCGCAGCCGCCTACGGTTACCACGAAACTCTGCGAACTACCGGTGATCGAGTTCACCTGGCACGAGGTGCCGGCTACGCTAAACGACGACGCACCGAGGCCAGTCACCGGTTCGTCGGAGGTCACAGTAAACGGTAGTGCCGCGAGGTTACTCGGTGTGCTCGGCGAGGTAATCGTGAAACTCGGATTCTTGCGGTCGAGCGTTATCTGATTCGATGCGGCAACGGCAGTTGGGCCGGTAACCGCTCCGGTCACCGCGTCTGCTGCCAGAGTCAGACCCATCGTGCCGTCGGAACAGCCCGAAACCGTTATCGCGTAACTCGAGCCTGAGCCAGAAATCGCCGAAACCGAACAACCACCGGCTGTGCCCGCAAAACCGAAGTCGGTGGTTTCAAGCCCTCCGATGGTCTGGTTGAACACGAGGTTGTAGGCAACCGTGGACTGGTTGCCCGCGCTGCTAACAGTGGCAAACGTGGTGACCGTTGGTGAATAGGCGTAGGTGAGAATGACCTGACCGTTACCGCTTCTCGTACCTGCCGTGTGGGTCACGCTCTTCGTGTAGTTCGCCGAAGCGTAGGACGATCCGCCGCCACCGCCGGCGCCGTCGGTGCCCGACGGAATCCCGTCTCCGCCTCCTCCACCGCCGCCGAAGTAGCCGCCTCCGCCGCCACCGCCACCGCCCGCAGAGCCGATACCACCGGTGCCACCTACGCCTTTTGTTCCGGCAGAACCCGAACCGGCCGAGTAACCAGAACCGCCCGAACCGCCCGCGAGCTGGGTCGCTCCACCGCCACCGTAGGGGCTGGTTCCCGACCCGGTCTGGGCAATCAGGCCACCGCCAGGGGCTCCCGCGAGACCGATCCAACCGCCGGTTCCACCACCGCCACCAGCCACAACGATGCGATCGTCAATCGCTGCGGTTAGGCGAATATCCGTGGCTCCCCCGCCCGAACCTTCGTCGGTGTGCGAACCACCAGCCACTCCCCCACCGTTGTAGCCACCGAGAGCCGACGCTCCCTGCTTACCGGCACCTCCCACATAGATGTTCATGGTCGAGGGAATGCTCGAGAAGGTGCCGGTAACCTTGCCGCCAAGCCCTCCGGTTCTGCCGCCCTGAGCTCCGGCGAGTTCGAAGGTCATGGTTCGAATGCCAGCCGGTGGCGCATAGACGTAATAGTCGCCGGTGTAGTCGAAGGTGACCGTGCAGAGACCGTTGGTGCAGACGGGTGCCGGTGTTGCGCTGGCTGCCTGCACCGAAGCGGTGAGGCCGATTGTTGTCATCGTTATTGCTGCCGCTACGAGCACGTGAGGCCAGCGGCGTGAAGGTTTTCTGTGATTCATCCCAGAAATGTAAAACTCCCGCCGAAACTCGACGGGAGTTATACACAGAATTCTTTAGCTCAGGCGCGCCTTGAGGTTCTCGGCAATGCTTGCCATGAACTCCTCGGTGGTTTGGTAAGCCTGGTCCTTGCCGACAAGCGCGGCGAGATCCTTGGTCATGTGGCCGGCCTCCACAGTCTTGATGATTACGTCCTCGAGGGTTTCGGCGAAGCCTAGAACCTCTGGCGTGCCATCTAGCTTGGCTCGGTGCTTCAGTGCACCAGTCCAGGCATAGATCGAGGCGATTGGGTTGGTCGAGGTCTTCTTGCCGGCTTGCCAGTCTCGGTAGTGACGTGTGACGGTGCCGTGCGCTGCTTCGGCGAGCGCGGTCTTGCCGTCTGGGGTGGTTAGCACCGAGGTCATCAGGCCGAGCGAACCGAAGCCCTGGGCAACGGTGTCGCTCTGGACGTCGCCGTCGTAGTTCTTGCAAGCCCAGACGTAGCCGCCCTCCCACTTGAGAGCAGCTGCGACCATGTCATCGATCAGACGGTGCTCGTAGGTGAGACCTGCGGCCGCGAACTTATCGGCGTATTCGGCTTCGAAGACTTCTTGGAACGCGTCCTTGAAAGCGCCGTCGTAGGCCTTGAGAATCGTGTTCTTGGTTGAAAGGTAGACCGGGTAGTTGCGGGCAAGTCCGTAGTTGAAGCTGGCTCGGGCGAAGTCGCGAATCGAGTCCATGTAGTTGTACATGCCCATCGCGACGCCACCGTGCTCTGGGTAGTCGGCGACGGTCATGGTGACGGCCTCGCCAACTTCGGGCGTCCAGGTCATGGTTACGCGGCCCTTGCCGGGAACCTTGAAGTCGGTTGCCTTGTACTGGTCGCCGTGAGCGTGGCGGCCGATGATGATCGGCTTGGTCCAGCCCGGTACTAGGCGCGGAACGTTTGAAATGATGATCGGCTCGCGGAACACCACGCCGTCGAGGATGTTTCGGATTGTGCCGTTTGGCGACTTCCACATCTTTTTCAGCTTGAACTCTTCGACGCGGGCTTCGTCTGGAGTGATTGTTGCGCACTTCACACCCACTCCGTGCTTCTTGATCGCGTTAGCGGCGTCGATGGTCACCTGGTCGTCGGTTGCGTCGCGGTGTTCGATCGAAAGGTCGTAGTACTCGAGGTCGATGTCGAGGAACGGGAGAATCAGCGAGTCCTTGATGTTCTGCCAGATGATTCTGGTCATTTCGTCGCCGTCTAGTTCGACAACTTTTCCGACTACTTTGATTTTGGACATGCTTGGGGGCACTCGCTCTCGTTGTGATTTTCCAGTGAATAACTGAACCACTCTTAGCCTAACGAAAAACCCTTGGCTAAACTTGGCTCATGACTCTTACCCGTATCTTCAAAGCACTAGTGGCCCTAGTCGCCGCTTCACTTATTGGCCTTGTTGCTGTTCCAAGCCAAGCCAATGTGACTCCATCGCAGACGATCAGCGAATCCACCGTGGGTATGCAGATGTTCATGTGGAACTGGAAGTCGCTGGCCACAGAGTGTCGCACGCAACTTGGCCCAGCTGGTGTCAACTGGATCTTGGTTATGCCTCCTCAGCAGAGCATCGACGGCGGCTCTTGGTGGACTCACTACCAGCCAACCGCCTACACACTTGACTCGAACCTCGGCACCGAGGCTGACTTCACCCGCATGGTCTCGTCTTGCAACGAGGCAGGGGTCGATGTCATTGCCGATGCCGTCATCAACCACATGGCCGGTGGTAGCTACACGTTCCCAGAGGTGCCATACACGACCACAAACTTTCACTACTTCTCACCGGCTCACAACTGCCAGTCCGACATTTCGAATTACAGCAACGTCACCGAGGTGCAGGATTGCCAGCTCGGCGGCCTGGTCGACCTAGCCACCGAACAGCCATATGTTCAGGGCAAAATTGCCGGCTACCTGAACCACTTGCTCTCACTCGGCGTCAAGGGCTTCAGGGTTGATGCTGCGAAGCACATTCCGGTCGCCGACCTCGCCGCGATCAAGGCTCAGCTGACCGATCAGAACGCGTTCTTCGTGAACGAGGTAATCGGTGGGCCACCGGAGCCAAGCACCTACTACCAAATCGGTGCACTGTTTTCGTTTGATTGGTCAAGCGGGCTGAAATCGGCATTCGGAACCTTCAACGGGGCGAGTGACCTGGACGTGCCAAACAGCCAGTACCGAGGCATGGGAACCTCAAACCTCGAGGTCACCATGATCACCAACCACGACACCGAGCGAAATGGTGGCGCTCTCACCTACGCCGACGGCAAGCGCTACCTGATGGCCATGATTTACACCCTGTCTGAACCCTTCGGCGACCCGATGCTCTATTCGGGCTATGCCTTCTCGGACTTCAACGAACCACCGGTCCTGAAATCTGGTCTAAACGTTTGCAACTCCGGAAGCGGAGTGAAGTCCAATTACGTTCAGGGTCAAATGATCTGTGTCGCCCGCTGGACTGCCGTTCAGGGCATGATTCGCTGGCACAAGTACGTGAACGGCCAAACCAAGGTCAACCACTGGAGCAACAACAACTCCTACGGTTATGGCCGCGGAGCCAAGGGCTACGTGCTGTTCAACTCGGCTGCCTCGACCCAAAAGTACAAGGGAATCAAGACTGGTCTCGCCGCGGGTAACTACTGCGACGTGGTCTCCGGTGGCAAGACGCCCGTCATAATCTCTAAGGGCAAGAGGGTTTGCCGCGGACTAACCGTAGTTGTCGCCAAGGGCGGGGTCATGGCAACCACGTTGCCTTCGATGACCGCGTTAGCGATCGCTACCTACTCGAAGCGTTAGAGGTTTTTATCGCGCAACGACTTTGCGCGTTCAAACAGGTTGGTTAGCGATTCGTCGTTGCCCGCGGCCAAGACGTCGGTGAACTCCTCGAGCACGCCTTTGAGCGCCTCGATCGAACGCAAAACCTCTTCGCGGTTATTGCCAACCATTCCTGCGGTTAGCTCCGGCTTGGTGCCGGCAACCCTGGTCGAGTCTTTGAAACTGGACGCCGCCAAAGCAAAACTCTGGTCGCCATCGGCAATAGCCAACAGCTGAGCCGACGCTAAGACGTGAGGTAGGTGGCTGATTCGCGCCACGGCCTCGTTGTGGTCGGTTTCAGAGAGAATCACGGTAGTTGCACCGAGGCTGGTTACGAGGTCTTCAAGAGGCTTAGAGGACTTGGCAAGCACCCAGGTAGCGCCTTCGAAAAGGCCCGCCCTGGCGGCTTCGAAGCCGGAATTCTCGGTTCCAGCCATCGGGTGGCCGGCGACAAACTCGATGTTTGGCTCGGTCACTTCGAGGTGCTTCATCACCGAGAGCACGTTGGTTACCAAAAGCGGCTTTTCGCGCCTTGAGGCAGCGGCCTGAACCTGAGCGAAAACCTCGGTGAATGCATCAAACGGCACAGCGATCACAAGTAGATCGACGATGTTCGACAGCTCGTCAACGCTCAACGCCACCTCGATGCCGTGAGCCTTTGCCGCTTCGATGGTCTGTGGGTTGGCGTCCCAGACGATTGCCTCACTGGCGAGCGATTTCGCGATTGAGCCGCCGATCAGGCCGGCACCGATCACGCCAAACTTGCCGCTCATTCTTCGACCGCCACGTCGAGCTGGTTTGAGAACGAAACTTTTGAGCCTGCGCCAACGCCCGGCAGTCCAATCACGGCACCGACAACTCCGACCCCGGCCCACTCTGGGAACGAACCGACCACGCGAACTCTTGAACCGAGGGCGATGATTGCCTCGAGGGCGGCGCGAACCTGTTCGTCTTGAACGTAGCCCTCGATCGTGAAGTTGAACGCGTATGCACCGATGTCGGCTCTGAGCGGGCGGCTCGAGAGCGAGCTGAGCGAAATGCCACGACTGGAAAACTCGGCAAGCATGTCGCCGAGGATTCCCGTGCGATTGGTTGGCGGAATCACCGTCACCCAGGTGCGGTATTCGCGTCCTGCTTGGCGCGCGCGGATGCTCTTGCCGAGCTGGTAAAACTTGGTGTGGGCTCCGGCATTGTCTTGCACGGCTCTGGCTAGCGGAACCAGACCGTAGAGCGCGCCGGCGATTGGTGAGGCGAGGGCACCGATGTCGGTTGCCTCACCTTGAGCCACCGAGGCCACGGCAGCGCTGGTCGAGGCCGCGGTTTCTACCTGCAGAGAGTTTTCGGCGATGTAGCGCTGGCACTGGGCGAGCCCAACCGGGTGACTGATGGCGCGCGTGATCGAGGTTACGCCGGGCTTCACAAAGACGTCGAATTCGACCGGCACCACCACTTCGTCACGAACCAGGACGTCCACGGTGTTGAACACGATGCTGTCAACGGTGGAGGTAACCTCGCCGTCAACGCTGTTCTCTATTGGAACGAGCCCGAAGTCGGCATTGCCCGATTCGACTGCGGCGACGATCTCGGCAACGGTTGCAGCCGGTTGTAATTCGAAGTCATCGTTTAGCAGCAGCGCTGCCTGGTGGCAGAAGCTACCAGCGGGACCCAGGTATAGGCAGGTCCGCTTGCTCATTAGGCCTTGCCGCCTTGGAGTCTCACCATTTCGGCTTCGTAGTTGGCTATGCCGTCAAGCATGCGAACCTTTTCGACGGTGGTGTCGATTGGCAGTAGGTCTTCGATTCCGTAGTCGCCCAGCAACCTGGCGCGAACGCCTTGGCCGACGAGGGTCTTGAGAGTCGCCTGAAGCTTTGCGTCGAGCAGGCCGTTGTTGACCGAGAACAGGAACGCGTGAGAGGAGTCGAGCGCGAACAGGAACGAACGCAGCGAGACGATGTCGATGTCGTTGACTCGAAACTCCTCGAGCATGGTCGAGAGGGTTCCGACCGAGTCGTCCTTCGGCCAGAGCAGGAAGGTCGAGCGCGAAGACTTCGGGCTCAGAATCGGGTCGCGCTGTAAGAGGCCGTAGCGGGTGCGCAGCATTTGGTTGTGGTGCGCCAGCGCAATAACCGGCACGAGACCGAGCCCCTCGGCAATGGCCTTGGGAGCAAACGCAATCATCTCTGGGTTACCGCGCTGAATAACCGCTTTGCAGGCCTCAAAGGTAGTCTCGGCAGGAAGCGCCTCGACGTCGAGTTCGCGAAGTGCTCGAGAGAACTTAGGCAGGATGTCGATGTTGACCAGGGCTTCGCGAGGAATCACGTTGCCGACCAGTCCGTAGGCACCGATCTCTTCTTCCAGCGTGCGAACCTGGGTGACCATGCAGTGCTCGGTGGTGAGAATCAGGCGCGAAAGTGCGCCGGTGAACTCGCCGTTGACGTTGTTCTCGAGCGGGATGATGCCGAACGTGCCGTCGACGGTGTCAACGGTGAAAAGTAGCTCGTCTAGCGAGTCGAGGGCCAGAACCTGAGTTGGCTCGATGCCGTCAAAAAGCAGGGCAGCGCGCTCGTCAGAACTACCTCGGGGGCCCTGAAAAAGGGTTACGGGTGTGCCAGCCATAGAAAAACCATCCTTGTTGCGCGTTTAGGCAACTATATCAGGTGCGCTAAACCAGTGAGTCGCGCCAAGCCTTGTGCATCTTGGCGAACTTGCCGGTGCCCGCAATCAGGACGGCCGGTTTGTCGTCCTCGGTGATTCGCCCGTGCTCCATGACCAAGACGCGATCGGCAATCGAAATGGTCGAGAGTCGGTGCGCGATGATGATCGCGGTGCGGTCGGCGAGCAGGGTCTTGAGACCGTGCTGAACCAAACGCTCGCTAGGGATGTCGAGCGATGCCGTTGCCTCGTCGAGGATCAAAACCGCAGGGTCGGCGATAAACGCGCGAGCAAACGAGATCAACTGGCGCTGACCGGCACTAACTCGGCCACCGCGCTTGTTGACGTCGGTGTCGTAGCCATCGGGCAGAGCCATGATGAATTCGTGAGCACCAACTGCCTTGGCCGAAGACTCAACCTCTTCGCGAGTCGCGTTTGGCTTGCCGAGCGAGATGTTGTCGGCGACGGTACCCGAGAACAGGTAGGCCTCCTGGGTGACCATGACAACAGCACGGCGAAGATCGACGTCGCTGATTTCGCGAAGGTCGATGCCGTCGAGCTTCACCTCACCCTTTACCGGGTCGTAGAACCTGGCTACCAGCTTGGCGAGCGTCGACTTGCCAGCACCGGTAGTGCCCACAAGCGCGAGAGTTTGCCCGGCCGGAATATCGAGCGAGAAGTTGGGCAGAATCTCGGTGCCGTTCGAATAGGCGAATTGCACGTCGTTGAATTCGATGTGTCCGTGCGGTTCGGTAAGCGGGGTCGAGGTTTCAGGCTCCGGAACCGAAGGCTCCTCCTCGAGCACACCCGAGATCTTTTCGAGACCTGAGTTTGCCGACTGAACCGAGTTGTAGAACATGGCGAGCTGTTCCATCGGGTCGTAGAAGCTGCGAACGTAGAGAATGCAAGAAAGAAGGACGCCGATTCCGAGGCTTCCTTCGATCACGCGAAGACCGCCGAATAGCAAGACGGCTGCCGCGGTAACGCGACCGATGAAGATCAGGCCCGGATCGAAGATACCGAACAGCTGAATGACCTTGGCGTTCACGTCGCGGTAGTCCTCGACGAGGTCGGCGTATTTGACCTGGTTTTGCGCTTCCTTGCGGAAGGCCTTGACGGCACGAATGCCGGTCATGGTCTCGACGAAGTGCACAATCAACTTTGCCGAGGCAACGCGGGTCTTGCGGTAGTTGGTGCGAGTGCGCTTCTGGAACCAACGGGTTAGGAACCATAGAGGGATGAACGAGATCAGGACGAATAGGAACGACTGAGCGTCGAGCACAATCATGGCAACCGCGGTGAAGATCATGAACAAAATGCCAGCGATCATTTCGTTGCCGCCCGAGTTGAGCAGCTCCATGATCGAGTCGAGGTCGTTGGTCTGGCGCGAAATCACGCGGCCAGAGGTGTAGGTTTCGTGAAACTCGATGCTCAGCTTCTGGGTGTGAGCGAACAGGCGCCTGCGAAGCCCAAGCATGATGTCTTGGTTGATCCTTGCCGCGTACTGCACGAACACCGCGATCAGAGCCGAGGCGATGATGGCGCCAACTAGGTAGCCGCCGACCAGCCACCAGAGCAGCGTGAAGTCGCCCTTTACGGCGGCTGGAAGCGCTCGGTCGATGACAATCGCAATGACGCCGGGTAGAGCGACGCGCAAACCCTGCGAAAGCGTAACCAAAAGCAGGCTCACCCAGAGGCGGTGTCTAACCGGCTTGATGATCGAGCCGAGCAGTGCCATCGAGCGAGCGCGAACGCGCTTCTGCTCCTCTTTGCTGAGTTCAATCTTTTCTTCGTTCTTCACACCCTGCATCGACATCTACTTCACCTCAATCAGCGCGCCGGCAGCGTCGAGGCTGCTGATGACAAATCGGTAGTGGTCGTTGGTGGCCAGCAGTTCGCTGTGCTTACCGAAGGCTGTAATTCGGCCGTCCTGCATGAGAGCGACCTTGTCGGCAAGCTGAACCGTGGACGGCCGGTGCGCGACGATCAGCGCGGTGGTCGCCTTCAGCACGGTGCGGAGTGCGTCTTCGACCATGGCTTCGGTGTCGACGTCGAGCGCCGAAAGCGGGTCGTCGAGAACTAGGACGGCTGGCTTGGCCGCAACTGCGCGAGCAAGAGCCAAGCGCTGGCGCTGACCGCCCGAAAGTGAGAGGCCTTCTTCGCCGATCTTGGTTTCGAGGCCCTCGGGTAGGTCGTAAGCAAACTGTGCCTGAGCGATCGCGAGCGCCTGTTGCAACTCTTCTTCGCTGGCGTCGGGGTTGCCGAGCAAAACGTTGTCGCGAATGCTCGCCGAGAACAGTGTTGCGTCTTCAAAAGCCATCGCCAGGTGACTGCGAAGTTCGACCGCCGTGAGTTCGCGGATATCCACGCCATCGAGCTTGATCGAGCCGCCGGTTACCTCATAGAGCCTGGTGGCCAAGGCGGTGAGAGTGGTCTTGCCGCAACCGGTGACGCCGATTAGAGCCACTGATTCGCCCGGCATCAGCTCAAGGTTGATTCCGCGCAGAAGGTCTGGTTCGCCCTCTGGTGCGTCCTGGTATCTGAAGTGAACGTCCTCGAAGACGAGTCTTCCGCGCACCTCCTGAATCTCGGTCGCTTCGTCCGGGTCATCGATGCCGCTCGGGGTATCGATTACTTCAAAGAAACGCTCGACGGCGGTGCGGGCGTCGATGGTCATCGAAAGCAAGAAACCGATCGAGTCCATCGGCCAGTGCAAAACGCGAGTGGTCAAGATGAAAGCCGCGAGACCGCCGATGGTGAGCTGGTTGTTTTCGACCAAAATCACACCGACAAATAGCGAGACGCCGAGGGCGATTTCTGGAATCACCGAGAGCGACCACCAGAGGGTGGCGACCATGCGTGCCTTGAGCAGCTCGGTCTTGCGCAGTTCGGTTGCGTCGTTGACGAACTTTTCGGTGATGAATTTGCCGCGACCGAAGGCCTTCAAGACGCGAATGCCATGGACGCTTTGCTCTACGGCCGTGGCCAGGTCACCAGACTGGTCCTGGCTCTTACGCGCCGTGGTGTGGTAGTTCTTCTCGAATCGGAATCCGATGATCCAGAGCGGGGCGACGATAACCAAGAAGATGGTGCCGAGACTCCACGAGTAGGAATACAAGATGCCCAAACCAACGATGATCGTGA
>WLPL01000018.1 GCA_009698805.1 Actinomycetota bacterium
GAGTGGTTGGCACGTTCGCCTCGGCCTCGAAACGAATTCGGTTCACCGGGTTGTGAACGTGCTCGATGTGCTGATCTTCAAGGTAGCGAGCGATCTGCTCAACGGTGACAACCGGCAGACCTTCGCGAAGACCGACCGTCTCAAGTTCTGGCATTCGCATCATCGAACCATCGGCAGAAACCATTTCGCCGATAACGCCTACCGGCTGCAGGCCGGCGAGCTTCAAAAGGTCGACCGAAGCCTCGGTGTGACCACGGCGACCCTTGACTCCGTGCGGGTGTGCTCGAAGCGGAACCATGTGGCCTGGGCGAATCAAGTGTGCCGGGCCAGAGTTAGGGTCGGCTAGAACATTCGCGGTGTTGGCGCGCTCGGCCGCCGAGACGCCGGTTGATGACCGGTTCGCGGCGTCAACGGTGATCGTGTAGCTGGTGAAGTGCGGGTCCTGGTTATTGGTGGTCATCAGGGGCAGCTCGAGCTCGTTGGCACGAGCCTCCTCCATTGGCACGCACAAAAAGCCGGTGGTGTTGCGAACTATCCAGGCCATCCACTTTTCGTCAACTAGCTCCGCCGCGATGATCGCGTCGCCCTCGTTTTCGCGTCCTTCGTCGTCGGCTACCAAAACCGGCTTGCCGGCCCTTAGAGCGTCTAGTGCTTGTTCAATCGTTGATAGTGCCATTAGTTTTTGCCTTCCATGAGGCGTTCGATGTGTTTTGCCATGATGTCGACCTCTAGGTTGACCTTGTCTTCTGCTCGTTTTGAGCCGAGGGTAGTGAGGCGCAGGGTTTCTGGAATCAGCGAAAGCCCGATGAAGTCGTCGCCGATTTCGTTGACGGTCAGCGAAACACCGTCGATGGTGATCGAGCCCTTCAGCACGATGTAGCGCATGAGCGGAGCCGGCACCTCAACGCGAACCCATTCCCAGTGCTCAGAAAGGTCTCGGCTGCGAATAATCCCAACGCCGTCGACGTGACCCAAAACCATGTGGCCGCCGAAGCGGGTGCTCGCGTTCATCGCGCGCTCGAGGTTGACCTTGTCGCCTACCTTCAGGCCATCGAGCGAGGTCATCTTGAGCGTCTCGTCCATGACATCGGCGGTGAACTTGTCGCCAACCAACTCAACGGCTGTCAGGCAGGCGCCAGAAACCGAGATCGAGTCGCCGCGCTTGATGTCTGAGGTGACCAGTGGGCCCTCTATCGTGATGCGCTTGGCATCCAACTGCTTCTCGATGTGAGTGATAGTTCCGAGCTCTTCTACGATTCCGGTGAACATTACTTACCTCTTGCCCTAATCAAAATGTCGTCGCCCAAACGGGTGACCGACTCAAAACGCAAGTCAACCGAAGCCGGCATGCTGCCAACCCCGACGTCTTGCAAAGCGACCCTCGAGCCGCCCAAAATCTTTGGCGCCAAATAGACCAGGTACTCATTCACCAAACCCGAAGCAACGAACTTCGAAGCAACGGTTGGCCCACCCTCAACCCAAAGCTCTTTCACGCCCTGCGAACCGAGAGTCGAGAGCACCGAATCAAGGTCGTGTGTGTTCAAAACCAACGTGGACGCGTCCCCGTTGAAAATTCGAGAATCTTCTGGCAACGCGGACGACCCAATAACCACCCGAAGTGGTTGGTGTGAATACAAAGAACCATCTGGCTTGCGAGCGGTCAACTCGGGGTCATCGGCTAAAACCGTGCCGGTGCCAACCAAGATCGCATCGGCGTTTGAGCGGCGAAGGTGCGATTCGGCTCGAGACTCCGGCCCAGAGATCCACTTAGAAGTTCCGTCATCGGCAGCAGCCCGGCCATCAAGCGACGAAGCCCACTTCAAAGTCACCCAAGGTGTTCCGTGAGAGGCAAACCACATCCACTTCTCGACAAGCGCGAGCCCTTCGGCTTCCAAAACACCAGCAACAACCTCAACGCCAGCTGCCTTCAACGTCGAAGCTCCGCCGGCTGAAGCCTGACCAGGGTCAGTCACGGCATAGACGACCTTTGAAACACCCGCATCAACAAGCGCCTGCGCGCACGGCCCAGTCTTGCCGGTGTGGTTGCATGGCTCAAGAGTCACAACAGCAGTCGAACCCGTAGGAACAACAGAAAGTTTTGACAACGCATCAACCTCTGCGTGAGGCGTGCCGGCTCCGTTGTGGAAGCCTTCGGCAATGATCGAGCCCGAAGCATCGAGAATCACGGCACCAACCTGAGGGTTTTCACCCCAAGCAGGCCCGAGTAGCGCAAGTTCGAGCGCGCGACGCATCGCGTTCTCATAAACCTGGTTCATAGCCACTCCTCGAATCGTCTTCGGGGTGGCAGGCGTAAGGCCCAGCCGTAGCGCGTGCGCGCGACGGCTTCGTTCTTCTCCCATCCGGACTTTAACCGTCGGTACTGGAGTTTCACCAGTTCAACCACCGTGAAGTAAAACCACGTCGGGTCGCGGACTATAACCGCCGGCTCAGATTTTCACTGACCCCGAAGAACTTGTATTGCTTGTCAATCATCCCAGAAAACAAAGGTTTTTGGGAAAGTATTCCGATCCAACAGATCGGAAGGCGGTCCAAGCCCGAGAATGTACTTGTCAAACGGCGCACTTCATGACAGCGACACGGCCAAAGCTCTGTAAATTTTAGAAAATTTTATTTGCCCTATTTATAAGGCATTCGAGAGCGCAGACCATAAGTTATCCACAGGTTTACTAACAAAATGCCTATTTTTCAGGTCAACGTGTCTTAGGCGCGGGTTATCGTAATTTTGTTCGAAAGCAGTGCTCGTGATAGGAAAATAAGTGGGTGGTGGCAGTGGTGGTGGTTACTCGTCGAGTACTGCTGGAGTCAATGACAATGCCTCGGAACTGACTGGGGCATTCCCTCTAACCAAGTCAGGATCTTTTGGCGAGGCTGGGCGAGGAAAAGTGCGGGTCATAGTGTCCGACAATCCAAGCCTCGATGGGAAGAAGTTTTTCGACATTGCAGCCAAAGGTGGAAAGGTAACTCAAATTGTGTTTGAGAAAGGCCCGAAATCTGGCCAATTTAAAGGATGGAAAGCCTCGTTTCCAAATGGCGATGTTGTGACATATAGACCGAAAACAAAATCGTCCAAAAACCCAGGAATCCAGTTGACACTGGGACCTGGTCGAATCAAGTCACAGAAAATACACTTTGAGAAGAAAGAGAAATAAATGACCGAAAATGTTTATAGGCACACGTTAGCTACATCCGAGATAAATCAGTTGAGAAATCTAATTGGTGAAGAACTTAGATTTGTTGGTGGCGAGAATTTAGACGCCTACTCCTTAGCCGAATCTATCGTTGTTTCCACAGATTCCGGTGGCACCAAAATTTCATGTGGCTTGACCGATGGCGACTTCGAAGGGTTCGAAGACGAGTACCCAATTTTTATGGCTCGCAAAGCGTCAGCAGTAGAAATCAAGAAAATTGAAGATCTTGGTAACGTCAACTTATCTTTATCTGGATCGCGAATATCTGGGGTAACTCTCGTGCGCGAAATTATTACTTGCAAGCTTCTTGGTGAAACATCTTGGATGTTGGAATCAGACATAGGTTTGGTGATTCACTTTAAGCACGCGGCAGTCTCATTCGTCAATCTCACGGACTACGACATCGTTTGCCGGTTGTCGGTGCATTCCAATTTCGAACCGTCTGACTTGCCTAGCACCAAGACTTTGCAAGAAAATGACTTGGTAAATAGCTACGAGGTATCGCGAGCCCTTCTTCCTTTGACTAAAGAAGCGCCGGTCGCTTGAGGCAGCTCAAGGGTTCAACTCGTATTGAACGTATTCTCTTCGGTAACCTTCCGGATGCGTATCCTGTGAATCACCCAGTCGATGGTTCCCAGCAAGTCCCCGTGTTGCGACGGGTGAATGTAACTGATATTCCAGATGAGCTAGTCGCTTTTGATGATCGCAAGAGAGCGAAATCACCAACTCATGCGGGACTCCATTTCTTTCGAGACGATAAAAAATTCATATCTATCCTCGTGAAGCCTGAAGCGAAGACCATGGAATTCGCACCTTACAAAATCATGCTCACTCCCGATGTAACCATTGGAGATGGCATGCCGCCCTGGCAGAAAGCGAGAAATGTCGTTCTAGGGAGGGCTGCGGGCGTGGTTTGGGAGAAGCGAGGTATGAAGGTAATTCCCACCGTTCGTTGGACGAATCAAGAAGATCTAGATCTCGTAACTTGTGGCATACCTCAAAGAAGCGTTTTCGCAGTCAGCAGTTATATGGCTCGTCGCGATCCAACGGACTACAGCATTTTTCAGGAGGGGCTGCGATACCTGGTGAATTGCTTGAATCCGGTCGCTGTGATTGTTTACGGGAGCCTCGACGATGAGTTGTCCAATGAGTTGTCGAGATTTTGCGATATTTTCGTCTACCAAGACCCTATGACCAAAATTCGAGATAATGCTAAGCGTGTCTCTCCAGACGATAACGCTCTATTTCCCCACTGAACTCGTCTTCAAGAATCCAACACGTTCGTAGACGTTAGCGAGAGTCCGCTCAGCAACTTCGGCAGCACGAGCGGCTCCACCAGCGAGTAGCCGATCAAGTTCGGCCGGGTCGCTGAGCAGCTCTTCGGTGCGGTTGCGAATCGGTTCAATTGCCTCAACAACAACGTCGGCAACTTCGCCCTTTAGAGCGCCGTAACCAGCGCCCTCGAAGCGTTGCTCGAGACTTGAGATCGATTCGCCCGAGATTGCGCTGTGAATGCCGAGAAGGTTAGAGATTCCTGCCTTCTTGTCGCGATCGAACTTGATGATGCCTTCGGTGTCGGTGACTGCGCTCTTAATCTTCTTTACGACCGCTGCTGAATCGTCCATGATGTTGATCAGGCCCTTAGGGTCGCCGGCCGACTTCGACATCTTGGCTTCTGGATTTTGGAGGTCGTAGATCTTGGCGGTCTCTTTGACGATTACGGCCTCTGGAATGGTGAAGGTGTCGCCGAATCGCGAGTTGAAGCGGGTCGCGAGGTCGCGGGTCAGCTCGAGGTGTTGGCGCTGGTCTTCGCCAACCGGCACTGCCTTTGGTTGGTAGAGAAGGATGTCGGCGGCCTGAAGGATCGGGTAGGTGAAGAGGCCGACACTGGCGCTGTCTGAGCCTGACTTCTGGGATTTGTCTTTGAACTGGGTCATTCGCCCGGCTTCACCCATTCCGGTGATGCAGTTCAGCACCCAGGCGAGTTCGGCGTGGGCGGGAACATGGCTTTGAACGAACAGCGCAGACTTTTCGTGGTCGATGCCGGCTGCGAGGTATTGGGCGGCTGTGCGTCTGGTGTTGGCTCGAAGCTCGTTTGGGTCTTGCGGCACGGTGATGGCGTGAAGGTCGACGATCACGTAATAGGCGTTGAAGTCGTCCTGCATGTTCGCCCAGTTGACCAAAGCGCCTAGGTAATTGCCAAGGTGAAGCGAGCCGGCGCTTGGCTGCATGCCGCTTAGGAGATTGGGCTTAGTCATTTGATAATCCTAGATCGAATATTCGACAACTACGGGGGAGTGGTCGGTCCAGCGGGTGTCGTAGGAGTCGGCTCGGTGAACCTTGTAGTTCGCTGCTTTCGCCGCGAGGGTCGGGGTGGCTAGCTGGTAGTCGATGCGCCAACCGGCATCGGTGTCGAAGGCTTGGCCTCTGAACGACCACCAGGTGTATGGGCCTGGTTGGTCTGGGTGGGCGGCTCGACCAACGTCTACCCAGCCCTGGGTCTGCATCATGGTGTCGAAGTAGGCGCGCTCCTCTGGCAAGAAACCGGCATTCTTGAGGTTGCCCTTCCAGTTCTTGATGTCGAGCTCGGTGTGACCAACGTTTAGGTCGCCAACTACGACGACATCGCCGCCGTCCTTGAGAAGTTCGTTCATTCGCTTGGTCATGGCTTCTAGGAACTTGTATTTCTCAACCTGCTTAGGGGTGTCGACCTCGCCGGAGTGAACGTAGGTCGAGATCACGGTGAGCACCTTGCCGCCAAAGTCGTAGTCGGCTTCGAGCCAGCGGCCGGCCGAGTCGAATTCGTCTGGGCCCAGAACAGTGCGGCTGCCGATTGCGGGTTTGCGGCTAAGCAGGGCGACTCCAGCGCGGCCCTTGGCGCTCGCGGCATCGTGAAGAATGTGCCATTCGCCCAGCTCGGCGAACAGGGTTTCGAGGTCGGTGGTTTCGGCGCGCACCTCTTGGAGCGCGATGATGTCTGGGTCGTTTGCCTTAACCCAGTCGGCCATGCCCTTGCGAAATGCGGCTCTTACGCCGTTCACATTGATGGTTGCAACTGAAATCGTGGTCATTCCAAAAGCCTAACCGAAGGGGGTTAGTCTGCTTTTATGAAACTCGAACAGGTCAAAGCCAGCACTCTCGACTTCGTGCGCAAAGGGGCGATTTATCAAATTTTTCCTGACCGGTTTGCCAGGGATGAAAGTGTTCCAGCCGATCGTGAGTTAGTGAAGTGGGGAACCGAACCGACTCCGCAAAACTTCTTTGGCGGAAACCTGCGAGGCGTCGAGCAAAAACTCGACTATCTAGCCGACCTGCGCGTTGGAAACATCTACTTCAACCCCATCTTTGATGCCCCTAGCAACCACCGTTACGACACAAAGAGCTATTTTGAGATTGACCCGTTGCTTGGGACCAAGGAGGATCTGCGGTCGCTCACCGCGGCGGGTTCGACGCTTGGAATCGGCGTGATTCTCGACGGGGTATTCAACCACTCCGGTCGCGAGCTGCCGGAATTTTTGGCCGCCAAAGCCGGCGATCTGGCATGGCGTGACTTCTTCACCATTTATCCAGACGGAAGTTACCAAACCTTTGGCGGGACCGAATTCATGCCAAAGTTCAACACCTCGAATCCTGAGGTAATCGATTATTTTGCCAGAGTCATTCGACACTGGGATGATTTTGGGGTCGCCGGCTGGCGTCTCGACGTTCCATACAAATTCGCCGACGGTTTCATGAGCCAGTTGCGAACTAAGACTCGCGACCTGTCATCGGCTCAGTACTTTGTTGCGGAGGCTTGGAACGAATGGTCGTTTGCGACAGATTTCGAGGCCGTTCAGAACTATCGAACCGGCAATCGAATACTCGACTACGTTCACAAGCACTCGGCAGACAGCGAAGACTTTATTCTCGACATAATCCGCTGGTGCGGCAGTTGGGGTGACTTCAGCGTGCTTCCTCACTTTGTCGATAGTCACGACACCATGCGCTTTGCCACGGCCTGCGAGGGCAGTAGAGAGAGTTGGGAGCTGGGCTTTGCTCTACACATGTTGGTTCCGGGTGTCCCCGTGCTTTTTTCTGGCACTGAGTTGGCCCTCGAGGGAGCAAACGACCCGCATTGCCGCCTCACCTACCCATCGGCTCTCAACGCCGAGCAACGCTCCGCACTCGATTACTCAAAGCCGTGGGTTCAGCTTCGGGGTCAAAGCAAAGCGCTTTCGCACGGTGGAGTAGAGGTCCACGAACTCAAGAACCACGCCATCTTGTTTGAACGCCGCTACGATGACGAGGCGATTGAGATTTTGGTCAACACCGGTTGGCACGATGAGTTGCTTCTGTCGAATGTTGGTGGCCAGTGGTTTGACCGCAACCAGCAACAAGTCAACCTGGGTGACACCGTTCCAAAGAGAAGCCTTTACTGGCGCAGGGCTAACTAGTTTTCACCACCCCGCCAGCACGTAAAATCAAAGGCATGGCAGAGCGGGTGTTGGTTGGCGCGGGCGTCGGAAACGGCGTGGGCATTGGCCCTGTCTTTCGTGTCATCGATCGAAACCAGCGCGAGCTGTCGAGCGCAATTGGGTCTCGCCACAACCTAAGCGTGATTCGCGCTGCGATTGATGCTGTTGCTGATGAGATCGAGCAGGCTTCTGGCCGTGAAGATGTTGATGCCGTGATGTCGGCCCTCGGCATGATGTTGCGTGATGCTTCGCTTTTGGAACAGGTGAAGGCACGTCTGGCCGATGGGGTTTCGGCAGACCGGGCTATTCGCGGAGCCTTTGCTCAGTTCGCTAGGTCATTGGCCTCACTCGGTGGTTATTTTGCCGAGCGGTCTGACGACCTTGTCGCGCTTGCCGAAAAGGTTATCGACACTCTGGCCGGGGTCGACGAGGTTCAACTACCGACCACTCCCTATGTTTTGGTAACTGACAATCTCTCGCCGATGGTCGCCTCGAAGTTGGACCCAGCGATTGTTAGGGCTGTGATTACAAGGACGGGTACTCCAACGAGTCACACCGGTATTGTGCTGCGTTCGGTGAAGATTCCTTCGGTGGTTGGCGTGAATGCCATCGATCTTTTGGTCGACGGGGTTGATGTCCTCGTGGACGCGTCCAGCGGGCAGATTTTTGTGGAGCCTTCGGCCGAGGAGCTCGAGAACTACTCGCGTGCCGAGGTTTTTGATGAGGTTTTGCCGCCGATTGCGGTTGGTGAACTGCCGGTAACCGTGTTGGCAAATCTCGGTTCGAGCGCTGAGGCGGTTGCCGCGCATCGTGTAGGTGCTCAAGGCGTTGGGCTGTTTCGCACCGAGCTTCTGTTCTTAGGTCGTCAAGACCCGCCGACTCTAGACGAGCAGGTGCTCGAATACACCAGGCTTTTGAGCCAGTTCGAGGGTCAGCGCGTTGTGGTGCGGGTGCTCGACACCGACACCGACAAACCGCTCCCGTTTTTGTTCACGGCCGGGTCGGGCAAGTACGCGAATCGCGGTTTTCAGGTTTTGCTGGCAAACCAGTCGATTCTAGACACCCAGCTCGAAGCACTTTCGATCGCTCAAAACAATGTGCCAAACAGCGACCTATGGGTGATGGCGCCGATGGTGGTCACCGCTTCGGAGGCCAACGAGTTCGCTCGCAGTGCCAAAGCTCACGGCATACGCAATATCGGAATCATGGTTGAGGTGCCAGAACTGGTCGAGGTGCTCGACGGGGCTTTGGAGCAGATCGACTTTGTGAGCATCGGCACCAATGACTTAGCCCAATACACCCTCGGAAAGAATCGTCACGGGGTTGGCGCAGAAATATCGGATGCACGTGATCCACGGGTTGTTTCGCTAATTCGCAGGGTTGTCGAAGTTGCTAACGGTCGAAAGATTCCAGTTGGAGTCTGCGGTGAGGCCGCTGCCGACCTTGAGTCTTCGAAGTTGTTCGTCGAGTTAGGTGTTGACAGCCTTTCGGCTTCACCCGCACTGATACCGGCGCTTAGAGAAAGCCTTAAACGGTTACTTTGACGCTGGTGCCCGAAACGGTTACCTTGTAGCTTTTCAGAGCAGTTTGAGCTGGGCCGCGAGTGGCTGCGCCGGTGGTCGTGCTAAAGGTCGCCCCGTGTTGAGGGCAAACCAAGTTGGATCCTGAAATGCCATTAAGTTGGGCGCCCTGGTGGGTGCAAATGGGGCTGAAGGCCTTGAAAACACCGTTCTTAGGCTGAGTGATAGCAACCTTGACGTTTGTGCCAGGCAAAATTACCAGCTTTGCGCTACCGACCTTGATGTCTGTGGTCTTGCAAGCGGTGTAGGTCTTTGCGGCTGCCATGGCCGAACCGCCGAGGGCTGTAAAACCGATCGTTGCGACCGCGCCGGCAAAGGCACTGAGCAATCCTCTGCGGCTAAGCAGAGCGTTTTCAGGTGTCTTAGGGGCGTGTTCTTCGCACACAGCTGTGCCGCACAGGTTTTCGCAAGTCATAAGAAAAGGTTATAGCGAAGCGGTCACCCTTCGGTGACCGTTCGGGAAGGCTGTGAGCAAACTCTTAAGCCTATTTTTAGGTTTCTCTAGAATTCCCATATGTTGGTGGCCTTTGTTGATGAATGTAAGTCCGGCAACTTCTCCCTGGGAATCACACTCGTCCACGTTCGAGACCTGAAATTGGTGCGGTCCGAGCTGCGGAAGCTTCGAAAGCCGGGTCAAAATCGGCTCCACTTTTCTAAGGAGAGCGACAGTAGACGCAAAGAAATTCTCTCAACTATGCGCATTTTGCCAGTTCAGGTTTTTGTTATTGAGAGTGCCCTGAAGCATGAACGTGACGCACGCGAGGCGTGCCTGACAGAACTCGTGAAGGTGTCTCGTTCGTTGAACATTCATCGAATTGTGTTGGAAGAGGATCAGTCCTTAGTAAGACGAGACAACTCAGTGATCCGATCTCAGCTGAGGGTCTTGGGCGAATCGCACAAATTGGATTATTTTCATGAAAGTCCAAATTTCGAGCCGTGCCTCTGGATTTCAGATGCAATCGCTTGGGCCAACCAAAAGGGCGGGTATTGGCGCGTCTTAGCAGGCCTCGCTTAAAGCGCAAAACCTGGATCGACCACCGTCCGGAGGTCTTCCAGGTTCACTTCAACGCGCTATTGCACGTTGCATTAAAACGATAACTCAAATGCTGCAACTTTGAAAGAGGCTGTGAGAATTATGGCTTTCCGCGCAGGATCGCCTGCTTGACTTCGGCGATAGCCTTGGTTACCTCGATGCCGCGAGGGCAGGCCTCGGTGCAGTTGAAGGTTGTGCGGCAGCGCCAGACACCCTCTTTGTCGTTCAGGATGTCTAGGCGAACCTCGGCACCTTCGTCTCGGCTGTCAAAGATGAAGCGGTGAGCGTTCACGATTGCGGCCGGACCGAAGTACTGGCCGTCGGTCCAGAACACCGGGCAGCTCGAGGTGCAGGCTGCGCAGAGGATGCACTTGGTTGTGTCTTCGAAGCGCTCGCGGTCTTCTGGTGACTGAATGCGCTCCTTCTCTGGCTTGTCGCTCGCGATCAGGAATGGCTTTACTGCGCGGTATGCCTCATAGAACGGGTTCATGTCTACGACCAGGTCTTTTTCTACGGTCAGGCCCTTGATCGGTTCGACGTAGATCGGCTTGGTCATGTCCAAGTCTTTGATCAGGGTCTTGCAGGCCAGGCGGTTGCGGCCGTTGATGCGCATGGCATCTGAGCCGCAGACGCCGTGGGCGCATGAACGACGGAAGGTCAGCGAGCCGTCTTGCTCCCACTTGATCTTGTGGAGGGCGTCGAGGACGCGGTCGGTGCCGTGAACGGTGACGTCAAAGTCTTCCCAACGCGCTTCGAGACCGTCTTCTTGGTTGAAGCGGCGAACGAAAAGCGTGACCTGGTAGGTCGGAATCTCGTCGATAACCTTTACGTCACTCATCAGTACTTACGCTCCATTGGCTGGTAGTTGGTGATCGTGACAGGCTTCCAGTCAATCTTGATCTTCGAGCCATTCTTATAGGCCATCGAGTGGACCATGAACTTTTCGTCGTTTCGGGTCGGGTAGTCCTCACGGAAGTGGCCTCCGCGAGATTCGCGGCGCTCCTTCGCTGTGGCTACCAGAACCTCGGCGAGGTCGAGCAAGAAGCCGAGTTCAACGGCCTCTAGCAGATCGGTGTTGAATCGCATGCCCTTGTCTTGAACCTGCACGTGCTCGTAGCGCTTGCGGAGTTCGGCAATCTTCGCGAGGGCTTCGTCGAGGCTCTCCTCGGTTCGGTAGACCTGGGCGTTTAAGTCCATGGTGTCCTGCAGTTCTTTGCGAAGCACGGCCACCTTTTCGGTGCCCTTGGCATTGCGCATGTGCTCGAGGAGTGCGACGGTCTCGTCGACGGCGTCCTTTGGCACAGGCACGTGCTTGGCCTTCTTGGCGTATTCGACCGCGTAGATTCCGGCGCGCTTGCCGAAGACGTTGATGTCGAGCAGCGAGTTGGTGCCGAGGCGGTTGGCGCCGTGCACGGAGACGCAGGCACACTCACCGGCGGCGTAGAGACCAGGAACGACGGTCTTGTTGTTGCTCAGGACCTCCGCCTTAATGTTGGTCGGAATACCACCCATCGCGTAGTGCGCGGTTGGGAACACCGGCACTGGCTCGGTGTATGGTTCGACGCCAAGGTAGGTTCTCGCAAACTCGGTGATGTCTGGGAGTTTCGCGTCGATTACCTCAGGAGGCAGGTGGGTCAGGTCGAGAAGAACGTAGTCCTTGTTCGGTCCGGCACCGCGACCTTCGCGAACCTCGTTGGCCATGGCTCGAGCGACCATGTCGCGCGGGGCGAGGTCCTTGATCGTTGGCGCGTAACGCTCCATGAAGCGCTCACCGGTTGAGTTGCGCAGAATCGCACCCTCGCCTCGGGCTGCCTCCGAGAGCAGGATGCCGAGGCCGGCTAGGCCGGTTGGGTGGAACTGGTAGAACTCCATGTCTTCGAGCGGCAGACCCTTGCGCCAGATGATGCCAACGCCGTCGCCGGTGAGGGTGTGGGCGTTCGAGGTGGTCTTGAAGATCTTGCCAAAGCCGCCGGTAGCGAAGATGATCGACTTGCCCGCGAAGACGTGGAGGTCGCCGGTGGCTAGTTCGTAGGCGACAACCGCGGCAGGCTTGCCGTCGTTCATCACTAGGTCGAGCACGTAGAACTCGTTGTAGAACTCGATGCCGAGCTTGACGCAGTTTTGGTAAAGGGTTTGCAGGATCATATGGCCGGTGCGGTCGGCAGCGTAGCAGCTGCGGCGAACCGGAGCCTTGCCGTGGTCTCGAGTGTGGCCACCGAAGCGTCGCTGGTCGATCTTGCCGTCTGGGGTTCGGTTGAACGGGAGGCCCATGTTTTCTAGGTCTATGACGGCTTGGACGGATTCCTTCGCAAGAATCTCGGCTGCGTCCTGGTCGACTAGGTAGTCGCCTCCCTTAACGGTGTCGAAGGTGTGCCATTCCCAGCTGTCTTCTTCAACGTTGGCTAGGGCTGCGGCCATGCCGCCCTGAGCGGCTCCGGTGTGGCTTCGGGTCGGGAACAGTTTCGAGATCACCGCGGTCTTAGTGTGTGGGCCGGTCTCGATTGCAGCGCGCATACCGGCACCACCGGCGCCAACAATGACGACGTCGTACTCGTGGTGGTGAATCGTGGGCTTAGCCAATGTTGGTTGCTTTCTACTTGCAGACGCTGAGAGTGTGTGAAACCGATGAGTCGACGCATGGGTCGAAGGTCGTGATCACGAGGGTTCCTAGGACGATTAGCGAGACGCAGACGACCCAGAGCGTGTAGTTGAGGACCTTGCGAAGGGTTTCGCGCTCGGTGTAGTCGTTGACGATTGTGCGCATGCCGTTGGTTCCGTGAATCAGGGCGAGCCAAAGCATCAGGCCGTCCCAAATCTTCCAGAACGGGTCTGCCCACTTGCCGGCAACGAAGGCGAACGATATCTGGGTGATTCCGCCATTCATCACAAGGTTGATGATCAGGTGTCCGAAGATCAAAACCAGGAGGAACATGCCGGAGATACGCATGTAGAGCCAGCCCCAGCGTTCGAACTTGGCGGCCTTGCGGCTTCTTGGGGAGCGAGGAGTTTCGATAACAACCATGGTTAGTAACCCAACTCGATGTCGTGAATGACGTTCATTATGTGTCTCGGGGCAAAGCCCGCGAACAGGATCACTGCTAGGGCGATGACGACCCAGAACATTACTCGCTGGTACTTCGTGCCCTTGCTCCAGAAGTCAATCAGCGTGACGCGGATTCCGTTCAGCGCGTGAAACAAGATTGCGGCAACTAGGCCAAGCTCGGCAAAGCCAATGATTGCGCCCTTGTAGGTGGCGATTACCTTGTCGTAGTCGGCTGGGCTCATGCGAACGAGAGCCGTGTCGAGGGTGTGAACGAGCAAGAAAAAGAAGATTGCTACGCCGGTAATGCGGTGGAGGACCCACGACCACATTCCAGTTTTGCCTCGATAAAGGGTGCCGGCGGGCTTGGTTGGCACGATTCCTCCTGTAAATGCTCTGCTTTGAACTCTGTCTAGTCTAAACCGCTGCCGCTCTGGGATACTGCCAACGCAGGAGGTTCGGATACGCTTTTGGTATGCCTAAAACACCAAACGAACGGTTCCACGCGGTTATTCCCGCCGGCGGAGTTGGTTCACGGCTGTGGCCGCTTTCGCGAGCCGCTGCACCAAAGTTTTTGCACGACCTAACCGGCTCTGGCCGCACCCTGCTTCAGGGCACCTGGGATCGACTCGTACCGCTGGCCGGCGACCGAATAGCCGTCGTTGCCGGCGCCGCTCACGAGAGCGGAATCCGCGAACAACTCGAGGCTTTGCTGCCGGCCAATTTGTTTTTGGAGCAGTCACCTCGTGATTCAACCGCTGCCATTGCGCTCGCCGCGGCAATTCTTTCAAAGCGCGAACCAGACGTAATCATTGGCTCGTTTGCCGCTGACCACGCGATTGCCGACGAACAGGCTTTTGCCCGGACGATTCGGGAGGCAATCGAAGTTGCCGCCACCGGTCGCCTGGTCACCATCGGAATCCAGCCAACGTTTGCGGCCACCTCATTTGGTTACGTCCACGCCGGAGCTGCCCTCGAGGTTGCCGGAGCCCCGAACGCTCGTCAGGTGAAAGACTTCGTCGAAAAGCCAAACAAGGCCTTGGCTCAGGAATTTTTTGAGTCTGGAAACTTTCTTTGGAACGCCGGAATGTTTGTTGCTCCCGCATCGCTGATTCTCGAACAACTTTCCAAGAGCGAGCCGGAGCTACACGACCGCATTCTCGAGATTGCCGATGCCTGGGATACCCCAAAGAGAGCTGAACTGGTTTCGAAGTTTTGGCCTCAGCTGAAGAAGATTGCCTTTGACTACAGCGTTGCCGAACCAGCCGCCGCCGAGGGTTTGGTTGCCGTGATCCCTGCCGAATTCGAATGGCACGATGTCGGCGACTTCGCCGGCGTTGCCGAACTTCTCTCTGGTGGTCGGCCCGACAACCTAGCCGTGATCGGTGATGCCCAGCTGCTCGCCGAAGATTCGAGCGGAATCTTGGTCGGCCAATCCAAGCGCTTGATCGCGGTGGTTGGCTTGAAAGATATCATCATCGTTGACACCCCGGACGCACTGCTTATCACCACGAAAGAACACGCGCAGAGCGTGAAGAATATCGTCGAGACACTGAAGAATTCGGGTCACGGTGATGTTCTCTAGCAAAATCCTGGCCGCCTTGCTACCGGTAGTTTTGGTCACCGGTTGCGCTGGTGCGCCAACAGTGAGCGCTACACCGACGACCGCCACCACGACAGTTTGTCTTGTCACCGACTCGAGGGGTCTTTCTGATTCGGGAGTAAACGCCTCGGCCTATTCGGCGATCAAAGAGGCGGTTGTTTCGCTCGGAGTGGCAAAGCTGACCAAGGTTTTGGTGTCCAGCTCCAACGCCGGTGTGGCATATTCCGCAATCAACTCGATGGTCCGCAAAGGCTGTGGCGTTATCGTCTCATCGGGCTCGATTCTTCGAATCGCAACCATTCGTGCCGCGCGAGCCAACCCGGATCTCGCGTTTGTCTTGGTTGACGATGTTGTGCCGAGCACGGACATGAAGCCACTGGCAGACAACTTGAAACACCTCACCTTCGATGCCGGGCAGAGCGCGATTTTGGCCGGCTATCTGGCCGCGGCAAACAGCAAGACCGGCCTCGTGGCCACGTTCGGATCTTTCGACACTCCTGCTGTAAGGGCGTCCATGCAGGGATTCGCCGATGGCGTGCAACTTTTCAATAGCGACACAGATTCAAACGTGGTCTCGCTAGGAGAGCAAGGCTCGTTTGGGAAGAGGTCCTTTCTGCAAAGCTCTTCGAGCCAAGTTGCAGCAAAGAAGCTGACCGAAGGCTTTTTCGCCCAGGGCGCCGACATCGTGTTCCCCGTGGCCGGAGCAGCCAGCCTCGGCGCCGGCCTTGCCACGGTTGGCCGAGATGGCAAGTACGTGATCGGTTTGGATCGCGACTGGTACCTGGATTCGGCCAATTTGGCTTGGCGCTCGCACATCCTTGCTTCGACTTTGAAACAGGTTTCGCGGCCAATCCTTGAATCCATTCAAGGTTTCGTGAAGTCTGGGCTCGTTGGAGACCCTGCCACCAACGAACTAGTTGGCAACCTCGACAACGGCGGCATTGCGCTAACCGATGAGCACGGTGTCGCGTTCGCACCGCAATACAACTCGGCAAAGAGCCAACTAGTCTCGAAGATCAATTCGGGTCAAATCCCAACTCCGAAAGGTCCAACCAACTAATGGCAATCAATTTCAAGGCCCTGCCTAAGATTTCGCTTCACGACCACCTCGATGGGGGCTTGCGACCACAGACCATCATCGAGCTCGCCGCCGAAATAGGCCATGAGCTGCCGGCGAAGGATGCCGACTCCCTAGGCAAATGGTTTAGAGAATCGGCCGATTCTGGTTCGCTGCCGCAATACCTTGAGACCTTCACCCACACTTGTGCTGTGATGCAGACGCGTTCCGGGTTGACCCGCGTGGCCCGCGAATTCGTGCAAGACCTTCACAAAGATGGCGTGATTTACGGTGAAATCCGCTGGGCACCCGAACAGCACCTCGAGCAGGGTTTGCCCCTAGACGACGTTGTCGAGGCGGTGCAGGACGGCCTCGAGCAGGGGGCCGAAGACGTAGCCGAACTCGGTGGCGAAATTCGCACCGGTCAGTTGATTACTGCGATGCGTCAAAACAATCGCGCGTTAGAGATCGCCGAGCTCGCTGTTCGTCACCGATTCAACGGAGTGGTCGGGTTCGACATTGCCGGGCCCGAAGCCGGGTTTCCGGCCTCGCTGCACCGCCAAGCATTTGACTACCTTGCCACCGAGATGATGCCGATCACCGTTCACGCGGGCGAGGGCGACGGGGTCGAGAGCATCACCGGCGCATTGGTCGATGGCAGAGCGCTTCGCCTCGGGCACGGCGTTCGAATCGTCGACGACGTCCTGTCTTCTAGAAGCGAAGGTGAACGAGACTTTGTAGAGCTCGGTCCGGTAGCGGAGTGGGTGCACTTTAGACAGATTCCTCTCGAACTTTCGCCTTCTTCAAACCTGCAAACCGGCGCCATCAGCGAGTGGGGCACCGAGATGGTCGACCACCCGTTCGACATCCTTTACCAGCTCGGCTTCATGGTCACCGTGAACCCAGACAACCGCTTGATGAGCGGTACTTCTATTACCCGCGAGCTCGATCTACTCACCCGTGCCTTTGACTACACGCTCGAAGACCTGCAGCAGTTTCAGCTGAACGCAGCGGAAGCAACGTTCCAGAGTCTCGAAGCTCGCGAAGAGCTGATCGAGCAGGTTTTGCGCGGTTTCAAGAAGGCTGGGCTTTGAGCGCTTTCGCCGAAGGTTCGCTAGCGGTAGCGGTTGCGGCGAGTAATCGCGATGAGGCAATTATCGCCAGCGGGCAACTCTTGGTTGCCAGCGGTCGGGTAACCCCGGAGTACGTCGAGCAGATGCTGGCGGCGGTGGAGGAGTTCGGGCCATACATAGTGATCGCTCCAGGCATCGCCCTTGCACACGCGCGGCCAAGTGAGGCCGTGCTATCGAGTGGCCTGAGCCTCGCAGTTTTAGCAAACCCGGTCGAATTTGGCAGCCATAACGACCCGGTACGTCTCGTGTTTGGACTGGCGGC
>WLPL01000019.1 GCA_009698805.1 Actinomycetota bacterium
AGCACGTTCTTGAGCTGGATTCTCATGCCGGCGTTGCCGTTGGAGGCGAGCTCGGAGGTTGCGCAGCTCAAGCCCGCACCACCGAGGTCTTGGATGCCCGCAACGACCTTGGCTGCGTAGAGCTCGAGGCAGCACTCGATGAGCACCTTTTCGGCGAATGGGTCGCCGACCTGAACGGCTGGGCGTTTGGTTGGGCCGGTTGAGTCGAAGGTTTCGCTGGCGAGGACGCTGACTCCACCGATTCCGTCGGCGCCGGTGCGGGCGCCAAAGAGGATTACTTGGTCGCCGGGGTTGTTGGCGCTGGCGAGGTGGAGGTCTTCGTGGCGAAGGGCGCCGATGCTGAGGGCGTTCACGAGAGGGTTGCCCTGGTAGACCTTGTCGAAGACGGTTTCGCCACCGATGTTTGGTAGGCCCAGGCAGTTGCCATAGAAGCTGATGCCGGCAACGACGCCGTCGACCACGCGTCGGGTGTCTGGGTTGCTTACATCGCCGAACCTCAACTGATCCATTACGGCGATTGGTCTTGCGCCCATGCTCAAGATGTCGCGAACGATGCCGCCAACTCCGGTTGCGGCGCCCTGGAAAGGCTCGATGTAGCTCGGGTGGTTGTGGCTTTCGACCTTGAACGTGACGGCCCAGCCCTCACCGATGTCGACAACACCGGCGTTTTCGCCCATGCCGACCATGAGGTGCTTCTTCATTTCGTCGGTAACCTTTTCGCCAAACTGGCGAAGGTAAATCTTTGACGACTTGTAGCTGCAGTGCTCAGACCACATCACCGAATACATGGCGAGTTCGCCTGAGGTTGGGCGTCTACCGAGGATTCTTCGGATCTCTTGGTATTCGTCCTCTTTGAGTCCGAGTTCCTTCCAGGGCTGAGGCTTGTCTGGAGTCTTCTTGGCTTCTTTGGTGGTGTCGATGTGAATGCTCATGGTTTAGGCCTCGACTAGCGACTTGAGAACCGAGGTGAAGAACTTGAGGCCGTCGACGCCGGAGCGCATGGCTATGGAGGTGTCGGGGCCGAAGCCCGGCTCGACCGCGTGTTCTGGGTGGGGCATGAGTCCTACGACGTTGCCTCTTGCGTTGCGGAGCCCGGCGATGTTGTTCATCGAGCCGTTCGGGTTGACTTCGCTGTAGCGGAACGTGATTAGGTTCTCGCCTTCGAGGCGCTTGAGGGTTTCTTGGTCGGCGATGTAGCCGCCCTCGCCGTTCTTTAGCGGAATCGTGATCTCTTGGCCGAGGGTGAACTCACTCGTCCATGCGGTGTCGACGTTTTCGACGATCAACTTCTGGTCGCGGCAAATGAAGTGCTGGTGTTCGTTGCGAATCAGGCCGCCGGGTAGCAGGTGGCTCTCAACTAGAACCTGAAAACCGTTGCAAATGCCGAGCACTGGCAGGCCTTCGTTCGCCTTCTCGATGATGGTCTGCATTACCGGTGCTTGGGCGGCAATTGCGCCACAGCGCAGGTAGTCGCCGTAGCTAAAGCCGCCAGGTAGCACAACTGCGTCGACGTCGTGGAGGTTGGTGTCGGCGTGCCAAAGGCTAACCGCCTCGCCACCAGCGAGTCTTACGGCACGAGCGGCATCGCGGTCGTCTAGCGTGCCCGGAAAGGTGACTACACCGATCTTCACTGCTACGCCTCGACGGTGATGCTGACGACGTCTTCGATGACGCCGTTCGAAAGAAAGTCTGCTGCGATCTGCTTGGCCGCTTCGAGCTCGGCAGCGGTTGGCGTGTTCGCGTAGTGAAGTTCGATTCGCTTTCCGATTCGCACGGTGGCTACTGAGTGTCCGGCGCGCTTGAGGCTGTTGCCCACTGCCTTGCCCTGAGGGTCTAGAAGGTCTGCCTTTGGCATGACCTCAACGATGATTTTTGGCACGGATAAACTCCTGCTGGTCGGTGTTTTTTGCGCGCGACAGCGGTGGCGAACACCACTATTTTAGCCCGAAGTTAACCTCACCGACGCCGTCAATCGAATAGACACGCACGGCTTCGACCTGCATCTCGGCGTGGGTGAGTGCCGGGTCGATATCTCCCGTGAAACCGCCGCCCATGGCGAGGTTCATGATGATGTAGTGCGGGTGGTTGAACGCCCAGCGGTTGGGGGTGACGCTCTCTGGGGTGACGGTGTGAAACGGCACGCCGTCGAGGTGCCAGGTGACCGAGTCTTCGAGCCAGTCGACGCCGAAGGTGTGAAAGCCTTCGTTCAGCGGTTGTGTGGCGATCTCGGTGCCCGAGCCGTGTTCGCCGCTGTAGCCGGGGCCGTGGACGGTGCTCACTAGGGTCTTGGGGTCGCGTCCGCGCATTTCAAGGATGTCGATCTCGCCGCATTCGGGCCAGGTGACCTCGGCGATGTTGGTGCCGAGCATCCAGAACGCCGGCCAGGTTCCCGCACCGGTTGGGGCCTTGATGGTTGCTTCGATGCGTCCGTATTTGAACGAAACCTTGCCGTGTGTGTGGATTTTGCCGCTCGACCACTCTGCAGGGCCGTAGTAGGCGTCGATGCCGCTGTTTTCGGGGAGTTTGGTCGCCGTGAAGACCAGTTTGCCGTCGCGGGTTTCGACCGAGTCGTCGGTGTACCACTCGCGCTCTTGGTTGCCCCAGCCGGGGATCCCAGCTTCTGTGCCGTCGCCGATGTCGTGGCTCCAGACGGCTGAATCTGGGCGGGTGCCGTCGGGGCTGGCGAAGGTTTGCTCCCAAAGAAGTTCGATTATGGGAGAACCCTTAGAGAAAGCGCTTTCATGGTTCATGTGTCCAAACTACGCCATAGCATTGGCGTGTGGAAACAATTCAGCGCGCTTTGCGGGGGCTAGCGATTACGATACTCGCGATATTTGTCGCTGCCGGATTGCAAGGCCTACCGGCTCAGGCTGCGACCGGGCCGTCGAAGTATGTCGAGGGCACAGACCCGGCGGCTTTTCTATATGACCCACTGAATATCACCTCAATCAGCTTGACCTTGCCTGATGCCTCACTGCGGGCACTCTCGGTCGACGGGTTCAACTGGAACGACCCCACAACCGAGGTTGGTTGGCAAGAGGGTTCGGCGGTTTTTAGCTCTTATAAGGGAACCCTGCCGTCGATGGATATCGGCCTGCACCTAAAGGGCGGGGCTGGCTCTCGTCGCCCGATCTCAACTTGTGACCCGAGTTGCCGCGTTCTCACCAACTCGAAACCGGGAATCAAAATCAAGTTTGACTTTGGGTCGGCTAATGCGAGTCAACGGTTCTATGGGTTGAAAGAGATCACCCTCAACTCGATGGTTCAAGACCCGTCGATGATTCACGAGATGACCGACTACCGAATCGCTCGCTCGGCCGGAATCCCCGCCCCTCGCGCCGGTTACATGAACCTGGTAGTCAATGGCGTAAACCTCGGCCTGCACATGATTCTCGAAACCTACGACAAGCAGCTGTTCAAACGCTGGTTCACCACCGGAACAAGTCATTCTTACGAAGGTGCCTACTGGCAGGACCTAATTTTAAATCCGACAGCGATTGTGCGCGACTACTCGACCCTGCAACTAAAAATTGGCGACGTAAACACCGCCTACACCGACCTAAGAACTATCGCGACAATAAATAACCTGTCTGGCGTCGATTGGTGGAACGCCATAAATCGATATGCCGATATGGGTGAGCTGACCAGCGTCTTTGCGTTCGAGCACTTCATTGAACACTGGGACGCCTACTCCTGGTACATCATCAACAACTACCAAGTGCACTTCACAGACGACGGCATTTTGACCGTTCACCCTTGGGGGCTTGACCAAACGTTGAGCAACAACACCTCCGGTGATCGAAACGTTAAATACCTTGACGCCACAGTAGGCCCTGCTGCTCGACCAACCGGAATCCTTTATTCGCGCTGTCTTCAATACACCGCCTGCAAGCTCCTCTACCAAGCGGCAATCGCCCGCATCGGAGAGGTATCTGACTCGATTAACTCGGTTGGGTTCATTGATGAAATTTGGTCGGTTATCGGCCCGACGGTTTTGGCTGACCCGATCTTTCGCGGCTCGGGGGCGGCGGCAATGAAAGAAGACGCCAAGGCGTTTCTGAGCACGCGCACTCAAACCTCCGAATTTCGCTCGGCCACGACCGGCCGGAGACTGCCCAACCTCGACCTTTACTACTCTCCGCCAAGCCACTTCGAACAGGGCAAGGTTGTCGCACCTCTGGTGAACAACAACACCGGATTCGCCCCCAAGTACACGGTGCTGGGTGACTCCACGTCACCAATCTGCTCGGTAGATGAAGTAAGTGGCGCAATAACCGAGTTGAATCCCGGCAACTGCGTGGTGAGCATTTGGACCCCGGCTGGGCCGCTGGTGAATCCAGACGATGGCAATCCTGGGTTCCATTCGGCGTACGCGATTGCCTATGTCGACCTAGGCAAGATCCCCGGTTCGATTCTGTTGCCAAGTACCAGAACAATTGCCTACGGAGTTTCCGTGCCTTTGGTGTTCAAAGGGAACTCTTCGGGTGACCAAACTGTCGTCGCTAGCGGCAACTGCACCTTTGCCAATGGAGCTGTGACGGCGACTACACCTGCGGGAATCTGCACGCTTACGATCACGGTTGCCAAGGACGCACGGCACACCCCGGCGACCGCGACGCTCGAACTTAAAATTTCGAAAGAAGTTGTCACCACCTACTCGCTATCGACAGACCCGAACTGGACAAACTCAACCAAACTACCCAAAGGCGCCACTTTGCCGCTGGTGAATAAGGTCTCCAAGATTGTCGGTAGTTGCATCAACTCGGGCACAACGCTCAAGGCGCTGGGTGCAACCGGCAGTTGCAAGGTCACGATCGCTGCCTGGGCTACCAGCACGCAAAGCTTCGTTTCGAAGACCTTCACCGTGACGCTTGCACCAAACCCCCAAGTTTGGCTTCAAAAGGTAGCCCTTCCTGTTGCCAAGAAGAAGATTGGTTCAGCGCGTTTCACGCTAGCTAACACTGACACCGTGACAACCTCGGGTGGGCAAGAAGGTTTCTTCGGTTACGTCGGAAACTGCATCGTTGAGGTGACCCCGAGAGCCACATTTGTGCAGATGACCGGAACCGGAGTTTGCAAAGTTAACTTGGACGCCGAAGCGGGTTACAAAGTCGGCGCAATCCATCGCGTCTGGACGTTCACCAAATAGTTCTCTCAGGTTGGTTATCTACAATGGCGATTATGAATCGTGTAATTAAAGTCGTCTTAGTCACAGCCAGCGTCACAGCTCTAGCCGGATGCTCACTAATTGGCAACCCAACGGCGAAGCCGACCAAGACCACCCCAGCGATCGTCTACGAGACGGCCCCGCTGACCGGAGTTAAGTTCGTTCAGGGAACCAACGCCAACCTGGCCGGGCCTTCTGTGGCCTGCAAAGTCGATAACTTGGACGTCGCTAGACCACAACTGAACCTGAACCGCACCGACATCGTGTTCGACGAAATGGTCGAAGGTGGCCTCACCCGCTTCGTCGCAGTCTTCCACTCCGACAAGCCAAATGCAGCCGGCCCGGTTCGCTCTATTCGCCCGATGGACCCCGACATCATCAGCATGTTTGGCGGAATCGTTTGCTACTCGGGTGGGCAACTAAAGTTCGTCAAGATGATGAAGGCCACCGCGGTGTTTAATGCCAACGAGACCGAAGAGCAAGGCAAAGGAACCTTCACGCGAGCCTCCGACCGAGAGGCGCCTCACAACGTGATCGTGGACATCGCCAAGTTGGCCGGTGCTCACCCAGACCTAGCGCCGCCCCAAGCGAACTTTAGCTTCGCCGCCGATGCGGCGAGCTCGAGCGCGGGCTTGGGTGGGGTAGCAGTCAAGAGCCTCAAGGTTTACTTTCCGTCGGCCCTCGCCGAGTGGGTTTGGAACTCCTCTTCAGGGGTTTGGCTTCGCAACCAAGACGGAAAGCTCGACACCGACAAGGCCGACGGCTCGACTCTGTCAGCCAAAAACGTCATCGTCATGAAGGTTAAGGTTGACCACCAGTACGGCCATGTACCGAAGGATCTGGTTATCGGAAGCGGACCGGTCTCGGTTTTCACCGGCGGAAAGATGGTTACCGGCACGTGGTCCAAGGCGAGTCAGACAGCAACGATTGTTTTGACCGACGTGGCCGGAAAGACTATTACGCTGGCACCCGGGCGAACCTGGGTCGAGCTTCAGCCGACAGAGTCGGAGGGCGGCAAACTAAAGGTCACACTCGTGCCAACCCCGACGCCGACTGCGACGCCGACTAAGTAACTACCTGATCTTGTTTAGTTTTAGCAAGGCCGCCACTTTGAGTTGCTGCTTGGCAACCCAGTTCTGAGTGCGAACCTGTTCCTTCTTTATTGCCGAATTCGTGTACGGGGCAATGAGAGTTGAAGCACTCTTCATCGCGGTGACCAGCTTTATAGTGGTTGCCTTCGCCGAGACCAGCTTGAGGTCGGTGAGGTACTCGGTCTTGCATGGCTTGTAGACCAGGCACATTCTGAACATCATCCCGCGGTTCATAGTTTTTACGTGCTGCACCTGCATCGACCACGGGTAGCCGACAGCGGCTTTATCCATTTCGAAGAAGTAGTCGTCGCCGAAGATTGGCTTGGTGATGTAGTCGGTTTGGCGGTTTTCGCCAAAGGTCTGGTCGGTGCCCCAAGGCATCATCACAAACTTGCCGTCGATGTTGCTGCGCAAGAAGTAGTTATTGATTATCGGGCCCGAGTAGCCGTCCCATTGGCCCACAAAGTTTTCAACGGCCCACATTCGGATTAACTCGGAGCGGTCAGAAACGGTAGCAAGTTGCGTCCACCAGGTGGCAGCGTTGGAATTGCCAGCCACGTTGATTAGGGCTTGAAGGTCGTTTTTGTTTGGTGCAGCACCCCAACCTTCCTTGACTAGAAATTGGCCGGTATTTTTTGTGCCGGAGGCGTTGCCAGGCTTGAAGTCGTTGAGGCCTAGCCCCTCGTAGAGGTGAAGCGAGGTGTCGGTGAACCGGTTAGACATGAAGATGTCATCGTAGGTTTCGATGTTTACGTAGATCCCGCGGTCGACGCCGTTCACTTTTACGCTAGCCCAGCCGGTTCGAGGGGCAGGCACGTTCATCGCATTGAAAAGCTTGTAGGCGGCGAACTCGTGAAGCTTTGAGCCATCCTGGGTCATCGCATTTAGGGTCATGTCTTTGAGCCCCAGGAAGCGCTGGCCCTTGAGTGCGCTCCAGTTGAACTTCACTTTGAATGAAGGGGTCTGGTTTAGGAGTTCGAGCGAGGTGCTGCCCTTGAGGCGAAGCCCAATCTGGATCGGCCCCATGGTGTAACCGCCCGCGGTGAAAGTCACGCTGGCTGCGGTGTAGTTCTTCGCGGTCGCTCGGCTATTTAGCGAGCTGACACTCGCAGTGGGGATGCTGAACGCGATTGAGCTGATCTTGGTGGAGTCGTAGAGGTCGGCTTGGGTGAAGGCAGCGGCTTGCGCACTGGTACCAGCTAGTAACCCAGACGTAACCAAAAGTACGACTGATAGTAATCGGGAGGCAACCCGTAAGCCATTTGTATTCATTAACGGCTATTCTAGGTCTCATGATTAGTGAAGACCTTGCGAGTTTCCTGTTATCTTTTGCCCTCGACTTAGGGTCGGTAGCCGTCCTTTCTTACCTGCTTTACTACCGCCGTCACCGCGACCGCGATATGGCGCTGGCCATCTCAGCAATTAACATCACTCTTTTCGCTCTAACCGGAGCTCTCGGTGCTGTAACCCTGCCACTGGGCGTCGGCTTCGCTCTGTTCGCCGTGATTAGCGTTATTCGTCTTCGCTCAGACACCGCCGGCTGGATCGAGATGGCATACCTGCTCGCTGGCCTAGGGGTCGGACTAATTGTTGGTCTGCTCGGCGTAGATCTCTGGATGAAGAGTGCCTACACGGTCTTCTTGGTAGGCATGATCGCGCTAATCGATAACAGCAGGTTCCTTTCTCGCCAGGTGCTCAGGACAATTGCCGTCACCTTAGAAGGCACCAACATCGAGGACGGCACCTTGAAGCCACGAGTCGAAGAACTTCTAGGACGCGAGATCGACGCCGTAGTTGTCAAGAACATTCAGGCATTCCCACCAGCGACCAAGGTTCAGGTTTCATACCGCGAAACGAATCGCTAGTGGCCAAGCCAAGCTACGAGTACAACCAGCACCCGCACGCCGAAAAGCGCAAGAAGACCGGGCCGGTAACGACCCACGCCAAGAGTTCTACACCAACTGGTGCGCCCTCAAGTGCCGAGGCGCCGGTTGCCTCAGTAAACCAACGCATTGGTTTAGGCATAACCAGAAGAGTCGGCACGATGTGGGCCGCCTACGCATTCTTCGCGCTCACCTTGGTTAGCCTGCCGGCTGCCATTGGTTCTGGCAACGTCATCGTCATCGTCTCTTGGGTCGCCCAAACCTTCTTGCAGCTCGTCCTGCTGCCGATCATCATCGTCGGCCAGAACATCCAGGCGGCAGCATCCGACCGCCGCGCAATTGCCACCTACGAGGACGCCGGTGCCATTCTCGAAGAAGCCAAAGAGATTCAGCTTCACCTCGGCGACCAAGACCAGGCCCTCAGCAACCTAATCGACCGCCTAGAAGCGCTCGAAAAACAGGTCAAGACTCAGCTCAAACAGTAATGCGCCTCGTTATTGCTCGCTGCACTGTCGACTACGCCGGTCGCCTGAGCGCTCACCTGCCACTCGCCACCAGGCTGTTGATGCTCAAAGACGATGGCAGCATCCTGGTTCACAGCGATAGCGGTTCATACAAGCCACTGAACTGGATGAACCCTCCCTGCACTATCACAATCGGCGAGCCAGACGAGACTCAGGTCGAGGCCGGGGTTACCGAGGTTTGGCGGGTTTCGCAGACCAAGACGGCCGACATCCTCTACGTTTCGATTTACGAAATCTTCAGCGACGTCGCCCACGAACTCGGCGTTGACCCCGGCTTGCAAAAGGATGGCGTTGAGTCTCACCTACAAGAGATGCTCGCCGAACAACTTCATCACGCCGGGGTTGGCATGACCCTGATTCGTCGCGAGTACTTCACTGCGATTGGCCCGGTCGACATTTTGGCCAAGGACATCGACGGCAACACCGTGGCAATCGAGCTGAAGCGACGAGGTGACATCGACGGCGTCGAGCAGCTGACCCGCTACCTAGAACTGCTGAACAGAGACCCACAGCTCCGGCCCGTTCGCGGCATCTTCGCGGCTCAAGAGATCAAACCGCAGGCGAGGACCCTGGCCGAAGACCGCGGAATCGAATGCTTGGTTCTCGACTACGAGGCGATGCGCGGAATCGACAATAGCGAGAACCGACTCTTTTAGTTAGGGTTTTCTAATGGCCCGAATTCTTGTGATCCAACACAACCTAGATGATCATTTAAACGAACTTGCCGCACCACTTATTGAAGCCGGCTTGCAGATCGACACCTGGGACGTCGAAAACGCGGACGCCCCCGCAACCCCACTCAGCGAGTACGACGGCCTCATCTCGCTCGGTGCGATTGCCGGCGTCCTCGAAGAGAGCGAACACGCGTGGATGCCGATTGAGCGCAAGCTGTTTAACCAAGCTCTCGATCTAGAAATGCCGCTACTCGGAATCTGTTTCGGCTCGCAGATGCTTGCCTCTGCCGCCGGTGCCGAGGTTTATAAGACGCCAACACCCGAGGTTGGCTGGACTCGCGTGCACATGTTGCCGGAGGCGTCCGGTGACTCGATAATGGGCGCTCTCGGCAAAAACCCAGACGTTTTTCACTTTCACTACGACACCTTCACGATGCCGGCCGGCGCAAAACTATTCGGCACGACCGGCGAAATCAACCAAGCTTTCAAGGTTGGCCCAAAGGCCTGGGGAGTGCAGTTTCACATTGAGGTTGGGCTTGCCGCTATGCACTCGTGGTTTGCAACCTACCCGAAGGCCTTCGAAAAGCTCGGCCTTTCGGTCGAGGATCAAAAGGCGATGACGCAAAAGAACTGGAAGGCTTACCGCGATCGTTCGTGGGCCGTGGGTAAAGCTTTCGCCAAAGAGGTCCAGAAGTACCACAAAGTAACCAAGTGAACAATACGGAAACAGGTTGCCTTTTGCGGGCAGTGTTTGCCAGACTCTAGACATGGCTACTACAAGAACCCCAGCGGCAAAGACCGCCTCAAAAACCACCACCACTCGCACCGCTGCAAAGCCGGCTGCACGATCGGCTGCCAAGCCAGCTGCTAGAACCGCAGCCCGCCCGGCCGCTCGACCAGCAGCCCGTGCCGCCGCTCGCCCAGCCGCAACTCGCGTTGCAGCCAAGGCCCCGGCTGCCGCAAAGGCGAAGAAGGTCAAGCCGGTACCTAAGAAGGCTTACCGCCTACTGACCGGTATCGACGACTCTGCTTTTTGCCAGAAGGTCTCAGATGCTCTGAAGGACGGTTACGAGCTTTACGGTTCGCCATCGGTAACCTTCAACGGCAAGAACGTGATCGCCGCTCAGGCAATCGTTCTAAAGAAGAAGGCTTCTAAAAAGAAGAAGTAGTTTGACTATTTGCCAAAAGGCAGACCGGCAACCTTAATGTATTCGCGAGCTGCAACCACTCTCAAGTTGCCGCCAGCTTCGAAGTCAATGCCAGCCGCGATAAACGCGCGCTTCACGAGGTTTTCAACCGCGCGAATAGAAGTCGAACGCTCGGTTGCAATCTCGGTGTTAGACATCCCCAGTGCGACCATCTGAAGCACCGCGAGTTGTGACCTTGAGACGTCTGCCAGAGCGTGGCTCTTTTTGTCGTCCCTAAACTCGGAGCGAACCTTGTTGCGCAGGGCGGCTTCGATTGCCTCGCGAACCGTGCCGGAGTCGGCGATCCGCTCCTTGTTTAGGTAAGCGGCGTTTTTCGGGATCTTTTTGTTGTCGATGCCAACAACTCGAGGTTCGGGAATGTGGGTTAGAAACACCAGGCCAATCTCTGGCATTTGGTGGCGAAGAATCAACGCGAGGTCGACCCCGGTAGGGCCGTCGCCAAGTTCGATATCTAGAAGGGCAACGTCGGGGTCAAAGTCGTTGACAACTTTGCGAGCTGCCGCGGCAGAGCCCACGGCTTCGACGATAAACCCATCGCGTTTAAGGCTGTCTGAAATCAGCGAACGCAGCAGGGGTTCGTCTTCGACGATAAGAACTTTTCGCGCAAATGTGTTCATGGCTCAATATTCCCAGAGGTAGTGGTTAAAGCCGAGCCAATGTGCGTTAGAACGAACTATTGAACCCTAAGGCGTTTCCCCGAACCCTCAAAAAGCTCGTTTCGGCTAGAATTTCGAACCATGAAGTTCTCACTTTCTGGCTCTCAAGACTATGTTTCGCGGTAAACCGGTTTTGGCGGTGATCCCTGCCCGAGCTTGGTCTAGAGGGCTAGCTGGCAAGAATCTCCTAAAACTCGACGGACTCAGTCTGATACAGCACGCAGCGAAGGCGGCTTTCGATTCGGGTCTGGTCGACATGGTTGTCGTTTCGTCAGAAGACCCTGAAATCTTGAAACACGCTGCTGGGATCACAGATGTGGTTGCCCACCGACGCAGCGAGCTGGCCGCCAACGAAACTGCGACGTCTGGCGACGTAATTCGTGACCTGCTCGACAGCGATCACGACGACGTCTTCATCGATGAGGGCAATGCTCCGTGGTTTGTTTATCTGCAGGCCTCTTCTCCGTTTCGGTCTGGCACACACGTCCGTGGTGCCTTTGAAGTCCTAGCCGAAAACCCTCACGCCGAAGCCGTGGTTTCTGTGGTCGATGAAGCTGGTTTTCGCCCGAACGGGGCGATTTACATTTTCACTTTGGAAGAGTTCAAGAAGACTGGCAAGTTGCCTGTTGAAGGCGTTGCGAAGTTTGTCATGGGCGCAGAAGAGAGCCTGCAAATCAACACCCTCGAGGAGTACGAAGAGGCTAAGGCGAGGTATGGCGCCGACTAGCCAGGTAGCTTCCGGCGGCAACCAGCGGAAACCCAACCCACATGCCAATCGTCAAAGGCTCGCTGGCGAAAAGCACGCCTAACAGAATCGCCACCGCGGTGTTTACGTAGGTGATTAGGGTTGCGCGTGAAAGCCCGATCTCTTTCATCAGCGCGAAGAACAGCACGAACGCGATCGCCGAGCAAACCACGCCGAGCACCAGCAGGGCAACCCAGGACTCCCACTTGGGCGAGGTTACACCGGTTGCATAAGGGGTGATGGCCGCTGGGATCACGTAGATGATCGCGACGAAGATCATCGAAACAACGATGATGCCGATGCGTTCAACCTGCGGTGCTTCCTTCGACGCAATTGCCGGGGCGATCGCGTAGCCGACGGCAGCCAAGACAATTGCGCCGACCCAGACGATTTCGAGGTTTTGCGTGAAAGCATCGATTCCCACCAGCAGGAAGATGCCGACAAAACCGATCGCGAGCCCGAAGACGTTCTTCTTGTGAACCGCGGACTTTTCACCAAGGTAGTAGTAGGTGACGGCCATTGCGAAGAATGGAACGGTCGCGATAAGTAGCCCGGCGAGTCCGCTCGAAATATGCCCTTTCTCGGCGGTGGTTACTAACCACCAAGGGCCGGCCATCTCGAATAGAGCGAAGGCCAGGCTCACCTTCCAGGCCTTTAGTGCCGGCATGAAAGCTCCGCGTTTGATAGCCAGCGGGGCAAGTGCTGCCGCGCCAATCACAACGCGAGCGAGGATGATCATCGATGGCGAAAAATCTTCGGCGGCTACCTTGATGAAGAAGTAAGGGACACCCCAGGCCAACCCGCAGGCTAGAAACAGCAACAGACCTTTTCGTGACATGTCACCAGCCTACGCAGTTGGTAGATTGGAGACGTACAAGGAGGTACGCATGCTCGCTCGAGTAACATTCGATGAGTCGCACCGCCCAGCATGGTCTACAAGACCAGAGGTCGCGGAGCAAATGAACCCGGGAAACCCGGAAGACGCCGGTTATGTAAAAGCCGGCAAGGCCCTAAAACTAGACGGCTTCGACGTCAATGTTCACGAAGCCGGCGCTCTGGCCGATGCCCTCGCCTCCTCGAAAGTATTTGTCGCACTGCACTCGTCAAGCGACGATTTTGAAGCCACCACCAAGGTCGGCAACCCCGCATACACCCCAGCCGAAATCGACCAACTAGTCGAATGGGTTGGCTCGGGCGGCGGGCTGATTCTTTTCTGCGAAACCGAACAGCTCAAATACGGCAATTCGGCTGGCGTGATCGCCGAACGTTTCGGCATCGAAGTTCAGAACGTAACCGTTCAGGACCCGAAGTCGAACTATAAAGAAGTTGCCACCTGGGTGCTCGGCGATCTGATGCCAACCCGCAGCCACAACCTGACCGCGGGTGTTGGCCAAGCCTGCTTCTACCGCGCTGGAGCTCTCGAGGTGACCTCGGCCGTCGAGAGCCGCACCTACGTTGTTGCTGCCACCAGCGCCACCGCAACCCCGGCCGGGGCCCCGCTTTTGGTTGTGCAGACTCACGGCCGTGGCCGAGTTGTCGTGATCGCCGATTCGGATCTGTTTGGCGACGACTCGATCGACGATCTCGACCACATGACTCTTTGGCGCAACCTGGTGACCTGGGTTGCCGCAACCACCGACGGTCATTCGGGCGATGAGGCGGCCAGTTGGACGGCTTCTGACCCGCACTGGCTAGCGCTAGTGAAATCGGTTGAGGCGATTCGCCCACTGCAGGCTCAGGACGGCTCGGTCGAGACCGATAAGGTAGCCGCCAAGACCCACGCGGTTGCCATGGCCGCCGCTATCGAGGGTTTGCTGCCGAGGTTCGAGCACCAGCGCGAGCACCTTGAGGCGACTATCAAAGACATTCACAAATGGATTCAAACGGACTTTGACGTCCCCGACTTTTTGGATTCACTAATACTTTTTCGCCCCGACCTAAACCGCGTGGACGCACTCCAAAACCTCATCGTGTTCCCGATGTACACCCAAAACGGAAACCCGAACCGCAACTTCGAAGCCGTGGTGACTCACACGGCCTGGCCTAACTGGATCAACGAACTCGAGGCGAAGCAATACAACAACCCGGCCTTCGTTCCGATTCAGTTCGTGGCATTCACCAAGGGCTACGACACCAACTCGGCGGTGCTGTTCCCCGAGACGGTGGCAACCCGCGAGCTCGCCAAGTTCTACTGGGGCGGCATCTTCTGTGATCGCGAAGCCGCTCGCTTTCGCCGAATCACGGCCGCCGCCTCAGATCTTTTGAAGCTCGCGCTACCGGCCGACGCCGAGTATCTTTTGGCCAGCCAGCCCGTGACCCAAGAAACCTATATGCTCTGGGATCTGGTTCACGACCGTGCCCACAGCCACGGCGACCTACCCTTCGACCCCTTCATGATCAAGCAGCGCATGCCCTACTGGATGTATGCGCTCGAAGAGCTTCGCTGCGACTTAACCACGTTCCGCGAAACCGCAAAACTCGAGGAGCAGGGCGTCTACCTCGCCAGGTTTGCTCGCCAGGCGATCTTGTTCGATCGCTTGTTTAGGTTTCCGATCACGGGGGAGCGCGAGCGCAACTACGACGGCCTGGGCGGTCAGATCATCTTCGCTCACCTGCACAAGAGCGGCGTCTTGCAGTGGACAGACAACACGCTTTCGCTCGATTGGGATCGCCTAAACGACTCGATGGTTGAGCTTTGCGAACTGGTCGAAGACCTCTACCGCACCGGCATCGACCGCAGCCGCCTGGCCCACTGGCTCGCCAGTTACGAATTTGTCGCTGGCCTTGTTGAGCCGCACCCCGGCTCCAACTGGGCGAAGGGCGTCGAGTCTCTTCCGGTGAACGGCGAGCTACGAGAACTGGTTGACTTGGTGCTACCCGACGAGTTCCCGTTGAACGTCTTCTACGAGGCGCTACGCAAAAAACTTTCCCCCGAAATCAAGGCAACGGCAGGAATCACAGCATGACGACAAGAAAAATCTGGCGCGGTTTCGCCAGCGACAACTACGCGGGAGTCCACCCCGAAATCTTGACCGCGATGCTGTCGGTTAACGAGGGGCACGAGGTTGCCTACGGAGACGACACCGTTACCGCTCGCCTTGACGAACTAATGCAGCAGCACTTCGGGCCTCGGGCCATCGCGTTTCCGGTATTCAACGGCACCGGAGCAAACGTAGTGGCCTTGCAGGCTTGCACCAAGCGCTGGGAGGCAGTGATCTGCGCCGAAACTGCGCACATCAGCGCCGATGAAGGTGGAGCGCCAGAAAAGATGGCGGGGCTCAAGCTCTGGACAGTGCCAACCCCGGACGGCAAGCTAACTCCCGAAATCATCGACACTCAGATGTTTGACATCGGCAGCGTGCACCGCGCTCAGCCCGGCGTTGTCAGCATCACACAGACCACCGAACTCGGCACCTTGTACACGGTCGCCGAGATCAAGGCGATCAGCGACTACTGCAAGTCCAAGGGGTTGTTTCTTCACCTCGACGGAGCCAGAATCTCGAATGCCGCTGCCGCGCTAGGCGCGAAGTTCCGCGACTTCACCACCGACGCCGGAGTCGACATCGTCAGTTTCGGTGGCACCAAGATTGGCGCGATGGGTGCCGAGGCGGTTGTGGTTTTGAACCCAGAGCTACTCGACTCAATCGCGTTCTTGCGCAAGACCTCGATGCAGCTCGGTAGCAAGATGCGCTTCATGAGCGCCCAGTTGATCGCGCTGGTTGAGGGCGACCTCTGGAAGCGCAATGCCACACACGCCAACGCGATGGCGGCTCGCCTCGATGCTGGATTGCGCGCACTCGGTGTCGCGATTCCGAACCCGACGCAGGCAAATGCTGTCTTCCCGATCTTCACTTCAGGCCAGACTGAGGAGCTTCAAGAGCAGTACCGCTTCTACGTTTGGAATCAGGCTACCGGCCAGGTTCGCCTGATGTGTTCCTGGGATACCACCGAAGCCGATGTGGATGGATTTCTCGCGGTCGCTAAAGGAATTCTCTAGCCCATAGTTTGGTTGAATAGAAACATGAATAAATCCGCAATTACTGCCGCACCAATCATGCCCGTTTTAGCCGAGCGCTGGAGCCCGCGCTCCTTTGACGCAAACTACCAACTGACCCAGCACGAGCTGCTTTCGATTCTCGAAGCCGCTCGCTGGGCACCTTCGGCCAACAATGGTCAGCCATGGCGCTTCGCCGTGGTCAACCGTGGCGAGGCCCTGTTTGACCAGGTTGTCGCCGATGGTCTGAGTGGTTTCAACCAAGCCTGGGCTCCACGTTCTTCGACTCTCGTGGTCGTCTCGATTCAAACCAAGCTCGCCGACGGCCGCGAAAACAACGGCGCGCTCTACGACGCCGGACTTTCGGTAGCCAACCTGGTAATTCAGGCCCAAGAACTTGGACTCCACGCTCACCAGATGAGTGGAATTGTTCCGGCAGGCCTTTCGAACGCCTTTGACTTGCACGAGGACATACGCCCAATCGTCGTAGTTGCCATCGGCAAGATCGCCCCGGCCGAACAGCTCGAAGGCCCTGCCTACGAGCGCGAAATCCAACCGCGCACACGTTTGGAACTAGACGAAATCGTCTTGCACGGCAAGCCTTAGCGCATGCCTCACTTCGCGAGCATCTCAGACCAGATAGCAGGTTGGAGCCAGCAAACTGGCCCAATCCTGTTCTACGTGGTGGTTTGGGGTCTCGTCTTCGCTGGTACCGGTCTGATGATCGGTGCTTTCACACCCTTCATCACCGGTGACTCGCTGGTCTTCGCCGCCGGTGTCGTCG